>NZ_BADU01000140.1:0-35380 GCF_000239875.1 Pseudoalteromonas sp. BSi20311
TTTATTATCAGAATTCCAAATTTTAGTTAGTGCGTAGCGATACGAACTGACACCCAAATTTGCTTGGTGACAATAGCGTTTTGGACCCACCTGACCCCATGCCGAACTCAGTAGTGAAACGAAACAGCGCCGATGATAGTGTAGCATTTGCTATGTGAAAGTAGGACATTACCAGGCTCCAAATACAAGAAAGCCCGACTCGAAAGAGTTGGGCTTTTTTACGTCTGTAGGAAAGTGAAAAACAAAGGTTAAAGGTATTAGGTTAAAGAGAAAGAAAGCCTATTCTCTGCATTGATAATGTACTCTCTAGCGCTGTGGGCACTACGACATTCTACTGCGTTGTCGCTATGTAGTAGCGCACCGACTCCAAATACAAGCAAGCCCGATTCGAAAGAGCCGGGCTTCTTTACGTCTGGAATAAAGTAAAAGAAGGTTCGAGGTGAAAGGTATTGGGTTAAAGGAAGAGAATTGACCAGAATCGAGCCCACGACATTCTACTGCGCTGTCGCTACGAAGTCGTACACCGATTCCAATTAGCCGGTATTTGCTTTTAGGTTTTTTATGATCATTAAAGCGAGCTTAATGGTGTTAGTAACTGAGAAAAATATAATTTTGCTTTGTTAGTGGCTTTGATTTAGGATCAAAACAGTTTAAAACCATGAATGATTTGCCTGTGTATAGATTATTAATTAGCGCCTTATCCATTTTCTTTTGTGTTTCTGTATCAGCAGTTGAAGTAACTGATCTATATCAAGATATTTTGGTTGTAGAAGATAAATCTCGTGATACACGTTTAGATGCTAGCCGCAAAGCGTTGCTGAACGTATTAGTAAAAGTGAGCGGTGATAAAAGCGCGGACGAAAATCAGCTAGCGAAGCAGCGCACCAAAGACATATCTGATTACATGTTAAAATTTGAATACGATGAACGTATCCCCGGAGAGCTTAAATTATTAGTCAAATTTGAGGCTCGAAAGATCAATGCGTTAATTAAAGATCTTAATTTGCCACTATGGGGAGTACAGCGCCCACTAGTTGCTATCTGGTTAGGGATTGAAGATAACAGGCAACGAGAACTAGTAACGCAAGAAAGTTACCCACAGTTAGAGCAACTCATTTATGATAAAGCAAGCCGTCGTGGCTTACCTGTGGTTGTGCCTTTGCTGGATTTACAAGATAGACGCCTTGTTGGAGTCCCTGAGGTTTGGGGGAACTTTTCAGAACCAGTAGAAGAGGCATCTAAACGCTACAGTGCTGAGCGAAGTATTACTGCTAGGATGTATCAAGAATTTAACTCCGATAATTGGGTATTAGATTGGCGCTTCACCAATGATGAAATGTTTGAATCTAACCGAATTATTGGCTATAGACAGCAAATTGTTGCGCAAATGCTTGATGATTTAGCACAAGGTTTAGCTGGCGAATACGCCATCGATCCTAATGCGTATTATGAACAGCGTACTGCTAATTTGACCTTAAAAGGGACTGATACCTTTGTGGATATAGAATTGGCAAAGCGCCGTCTACTCAACCTAAGTGTTGTAACCCAAGCGGTTATCATACGTAAAACTCCCGATTCGGTTGAATTTAAGCTAGATCATACCGGCACTGTTAACGACCTTAAAAAAGCCCTTGGTCTTGATAATGCCTTTAAAGATTATGTTGACCCTCGTGCTTTTTATCACATAGTTGATAAGCAAAGCCTAGAGTATCAATGGGTTGAAAACTAATGCTAACTCAAGAGCCAATGCAAATGGCGCTACCGGTTACTTTACCGGATGATGAAACATTTGCCTCTTATTTTGGTGGAGAAGACTCATTAGAGGTAAGCCATCTAAAAGATAGTTTTGCTAAGCTTACTCATGCTTTTCAGTATACTTATTTGTGTGGCTTAGGAGACTCAGGTAAATCCCATTTGTTATACGCCACCTGTATTCAAGCCCAAGAGCGCGGCTTATCTAATATGCTGCTATCAATGCGAGAAGTTCTACATTTTGGCCCGATGGTTTTAGATGGACTTGAGGCGCTAGATGTATTATGTATTGATGATGTTCACCTAGTGGCAGGTAATGATGCATGGGAAAAAGCGTTATTTAACTTTTTTAATCGCTTTAATGAGCCTAATAAAATGTTGGTAGTAACCGCTGATTTACTGCCAAATATGCTTAATATTAGCTTGCCCGATTTAGAATCGCGTTTGAAGTGGGGTACCACTTTTCAAATTCGTTCTATGAGTGATGATGATAAAGCACAAGCGCTGGTTAAACGTGCGAACATGCGTGGACTTGAACTTAGCGACGAATGTGCGCGGTTTTTATTAACCCGTTTAAGTCGTGATATGCGCGCTTTATTGGATGTATTGGACAAATTAGATCATGCATCTATGGCTGCACAGCGAAAATTAACTATTCCTTTCATAAAATCAACGCTAAAGCTGTAGTAGGTCTAGAATCTAGACCCTGCTTTCAGTTATCATTAGCTAACTAAATTGTAATCACCTTCTTTGAAAGATCAGGTATCGAATGAACTTAGAAAATATATTAGCGCAAGCACTTGAGGCAGTTGCCAGTGCCAGTGAAATCGCGCAACTAGAAGAGATCAGGGTTAACTACCTTGGTAAAAAAGGCGAGATCACCAGCTTACTTAAAACACTGGGTAAAATTGCTCCTGAAGAACGCAAAGAAGCAGGCCAGGTAATCAATCAAGCTAAGCAAGATGTGCAAAGCGCAATTAATGATAAGCGTGAGCTTTTAGCGAGTAAAGCACTTGAAGAAAAACTAGCTGCTGAAACTATCGATGTAACTTTACCAGGGCGCGTTATGCCCTCTGGTGGCCTTCACCCAGTAACACGTACAATTGAGCGTATTGAAAGCTTTTTTGGTGAACTAGGCTTTGAAGTTAAATCAGGCCCTGAAGTTGAAGATGATTTTCATAACTTTGATGCGCTAAATATTCCTGAGCACCATCCTGCTCGCGCCGACCACGATACTTTTTACTTTAATCCTAAGTTGGTGTTGCGTACTCAAACTAGTGGTGTGCAAATTCGTACCATGGAAATAGAGCAGCCGCCGCTTCGTATAATTTCACCAGGGCGTGTATACCGTAATGACTACGACCAAACACATACACCTATGTTCCATCAGGTGGAAGGTTTAATGGTTGATACGGACGTTAGCTTTACTGAGCTCAAAGGTATTTTACATGACTTTTTACGTAACTTTTTTGAAGAAGATATGGAAATTCGTTTCCGTCCTTCATTCTTCCCATTTACAGAGCCTTCAGCTGAAGTAGATGTAATGGGTAAAGACGGTAAATGGTTAGAAGTATTAGGCTGCGGCATGGTTCACCCTAACGTACTTAAGTCTGTTGGTATCGATCCTGAAAAATACACCGGTTTTGCTTTTGGTATGGGTGTAGAGCGCTTAACTATGTTGCGTTACGGCGTAAATGATTTACGTGCGTTTTTTGAAAACGACTTAAAATTCCTAAACCAGTTCCGTTAAGAGTGAAGAAATAAAATGAAATTTAGTGAAAAGTGGTTAAGAGAGTGGGTAAATCCTGCAATTGATACGCAAGCTCTTTCGGAACAGCTTTCAATGGCTGGTTTAGAAGTAGATGGCGTAGAGCCGGCAGCAGCCAAATTTAATGGTGTTGTTGTAGGTGAAGTGATTGAATGCGGCCAGCACCCTGATGCAGATAAACTACGTGTAACAAAAATTAATGTTGGTGGTGATGAACTGCTTGATATTGTTTGTGGTGCACCAAATTGCCGCCAAGGTATTAAAGTTGCTGTTGCCACTGTTGGTGCAGTATTACCAGGTGATTTTAAAATTAAAAAGGCCAAACTTCGTGGTCAACCATCACACGGCATGTTGTGTGCGTTTGATGAGCTAGGCATTAGCGAAGAAGGCGATGGCATTATGGAATTGCCGCTTGACGCGCCTATTGGCACAGATTTACGCGAATACTTAGGGTTAGATGACAACATCATAGATGTAGATTTAACCCCTAACCGTGGTGACTGTTTAGGTATTAAAGGGCTTGCCCGCGAAGTCGGCGTACTGAACAGCATTGATGTTAATACATTAAGTATTCCAGCGGTAGCACCGACAATTGAAGATAAAGTATCAATCGAGTTGGTTAACGATGAGGCTTGTCCTCGTTATTTAGGGCGTGTTATCAAAGGCATTAACCTTAATGCTGAAACTCCTTTATGGATGGTTGAAAAGCTACGCCGTAGTGGTGTGCGTTCAATCGATCCGGTTGTTGATGTGACTAACTTTGTATTATTAGAACTTGGTCACCCAATGCATGCATTTGATTTAAATGCGATTGAGGGTGGAATTAAAGTACGTAGTGCAAACGCAGGTGAAGAATTAGTTTTACTTGATGGTAACACTGCAAAGTTAAATGAATCGACATTAGTGATTGCCGATCATCATAAAGCGCTAGCTATTGCTGGTATTTTTGGTGGTGAGCAATCTGGCGTTACTGACAAAACAGCTGATATTCTGTTAGAAAGCGCATTCTTTAACCCTGTGGCTATTGCTGGTCAAGCACGTAGCTACGGCTTACATACCGATGCATCTCATCGCTATGAGCGTGGCGTAGACTTTGCGCTACAACATGACGCAATGGAGCGCGCTACAGCGTTACTACTTGAAATTGTTGGTGGTGAAGCGGGCCCTGTTGTTGAAGCTGTGGCTGCTGATAAGTTACCTAAAGTAACTGAAGTACGTTTACGTCGGTCACGTTTAGACCGCGTTATTGGTCATCATATTGAAGATGCGAAAGTAACCGATATTCTGACGCGTTTAGGACTTGATGTTAAATTTGACAATGATAGCTGGAGCGCTGATGTGCCAAGCTACCGTTTTGATATTCGTATCGAAGAAGATTTAATTGAAGAAGTTGCACGAGTGTACGGTTATAACAGCATTCCTAATGTTGCACCGACAGCAAAACTTAAAATGACCACGCATGATGAATCAACTGTTGCCCTAAGCCGTTTTCGAAATGCGCTAGTAACACGTGGCTATCAAGAAGCCATTACTTACAGCTTTGTTGACCCTAAAGCGCAAGCTATTTTACACCCTGAGTGTAATGCACTGGTATTACCGCACCCAATTTCAATTGAAATGTCAGCGATGCGTGTAAGTTTAATGCCTGGGCTGCTTTCATCTGTTGCGTATAACCAAAACCGCCAACAACCTCGTATTCGCTTATTTGAATATGGCCTTAAATTTATCAGCGATGAAAGCGCAGAAAATGGCGTTTACCAAGTGCCTGTTATTGGTGGCGTTATTACTGGTTTGGTACATGGTGAGCATTGGGTTGAAGAAAAACGCAATGTCGACTTTTATGACCTAAAAGGGGATGTTGAAGCATTACTTGCAATTACCAACGATGTTAGCCGCTTTGAAATTAAAGCTGAGCAATCGGATGGTCTTCACCCGGGTCAGTCTGCCGTTATTTATGTTGATGGTAAAAAAGTAGGTTTCTTTGGCGCATTACATCCTCAAGCGCAAAAATCGTTAGATATCAACAATGCTACTTTTGTGTTTGAAATTGAAATGTCGGCATTAGAAAAAAGAAATTTACCTCAAGCTGTAGGGGTGTCTAAATTCCCATCAAATCGCCGCGACATCGCTATTTTAGTACAAGACAGCGTTAAAATTGGTGATATTTTAAACGTCATCGGAAAAGTTGGCGGAAATCAATTGGTTGACCTAAACTTATTCGATGTGTATAAGGGCAAAGGTATTGAGCCAAATTATAAGAGTTTGGCGATTGCTCTAACACTGCAGGCGGTTGATAGAACACTCGAAGAGAAAGATATCAATCAGGTAGTTGATAACGTGGTGGCCGCACTGGCCGAACAGTTTAATGCATCGTTGAGGGACTAGATATGGCGCTTACTAAAGCCGACATAGCTGAACACCTATTTGAAAAGCTCGGGATCAATAAAAAAGATGCCAAAGATTTAGTTGAAGCGTTTTTTGAAGAAATCCGCTCAGCGCTTGAAAAAGGCGAGCAGATTAAGCTCTCTGGATTTGGTAACTTTGATCTTCGAGATAAGAAAGAAAGACCGGGACGTAATCCGAAAACGGGAGAAGACATTCCAATTTCAGCACGTCGCGTAGTTACTTTTAGACCGGGACAAAAGTTAAAGACCCGTGTCGAAGTAGGCACAAGCAAAAAATAAACAAAAAGGCAGCGCAAGCTGCCTTTTTTGTATCTGTTGTATTATTTCCGGGGGGAAATAAACTTTCCTTGATCTATTTGCTGCAAAGTCTGCTCGGCTAACCTATCTAAACTCTCTAAATTCTTTCCTTGTGCTATTAACTGCTGCTCAATTAATAATATGTCGATATTTTTTATCCCAGAGAGCTCTGCTATTTTGGCAAAAATGTACGCGTGCTTATATTGATGATGCTTGTAAAAAAGGCTAATTAAAGAGGTGTATATTTCTGGATCAGGTACTTGCTTAGCTTGATTTAACGCCAGTGTGTTGTATAAAAAACCAATCGCTTTGTGCTCATCAACTTTAATATAATAAGACGCCAAGTAAAATTGCATTTCAGCACTCGTTTCAACCTCAGCAGTATTTTCTAGAGCAAGTAACCGGGTGAGTGCTGTTTCATCATTGTTTCTTGACCAATGGTAATAGAGTAGGCCAGGGTGAGTGGTTGCTTGTGTTTGCTGATAAATACGTGCCATTTCTTTATTACTAGTGAGATACGCTCGTCGACGGGCGGTGGTTTTACCTTTTAGCTTTATATGCTGAATATTAGCAGCTAAGCCGATACATTGGTTGTAGTGCTCAAACGCTTTGAGTAATTGATACTTGTGCTCATCGGTTGGTTGTAAGGATTCGCGGTAGCGAGAAAAAATAGTACGCTCTCGCTGTGCCTTACAGTGGCTATCGTGGTTAAGATCATTGCACATGGCGGGTGATTGCGCACAAACATCTTCAACGATAAAAGATTCTTCGCACCCTGCAAACAACAATGCAAAAGTGAGGGTTATGCGCTTAAAAGCCATCCGAGCCTCTCAATCATCAATAAAGTATTATTCTAGCCTAAACTTTAGTCTCTAACAGTGGAGAATAAAATGAGATTAAATTAGAATAGGCCTGCCCGAAGGAATGTGTTGCTCTCAAAATTCGATACATTCTTAGGCTATCCGTTCAAAATTGTTTAATTAGGTAAAAAAAATGACCTCATCTCACGAGTTAGAATACACAAGTAGCTGGCAAGAACGTCAAGATTACGCTGAAAGCATGCAACCAATTATTGGTAAATTGTACCGTAATCGTGGTATTGAAATCGCTGTTTACGGCCGTCCATTAGTAAACTCAAGCACTATAGATATTATTAAGTCTCACAAATCAGTAGCTCAGTTTGAAGGAACTAAACTTCGCCTACGTGAAAGCTTCCCATTCTTAGAAGCTATTAGCAAAATGGAATTAAATTCTGCCCGTATCGATATTGGTAAATTAGCATACAGCTATTTATACACAGATGCTGCGAATGGCCGTTCAGTAGAAGAGTTCGTTAAAGACGAGCTAGCTGAAATTGTTGATTCTGAGCCTAAAGCGCCACGTGACGTAGTACTTTACGGCTTTGGTCGTATCGGTCGCTTATTAGCACGTTTGTTAATTGAAAAATCAGGCCCTTATGCGGATCTAAACCTACGCGCTATTGTTGTGCGTGGTGGTAAAGACGGCGATTTGGAAAAACGTGCAAGCTTATTGCGTCGTGATTCTATCCATGGTCCGTTCAATGGTTCAATTACCATTGATAAAGAGCGCAATGCAATTAAAGCTAACGGTAGCTACATTCAAGTTATCTACGCTAATTCGCCAAGCGAAGTTGATTACAGCGCTTACGGTATCGAAAACGCACTTGTTGTTGATAACACAGGTATTTGGAAAGATGAAGCTGGTCTTGGTCAACACTTAGAATCTAAAGGTGCTGCAAAAGTATTATTAACAGCGCCAGCTAAGGGCAACATTAAAAATATCGTTTACGGTGTAAATAACCAAGATATTTTACCTGAAGATAAAATTGTATGTGCTGCAAGCTGTACAACTAATGCAATAACACCAACATTGAAAGCATTAAACGATCAGTTTGGTATTAAGAATGGTCACGTTGAAACAGTTCACTCATACACTAATGACCAAAACTTAATTGATAACTACCACAAAGCAGAACGTCGTGGTCGTGCTGCGGCACTTAACATGGTTATCACTGAAACAGGTGCAGCAAAAGCGGTATCTAAAGCATTACCAGAGCTTGAAGGTAAACTAACAGGTAACGCAATCCGTGTACCTACACCAAACGTATCGTTAGCTATCTTAAACTTAAATCTTGAAAAGAGCACGACGGTTGAAGAGCTTAATGCGTTTTTACGTGAAACAGCACTTCACTCAGACCTACGTGATCAAATCGATTACACAGCGTCAACTGAAATTGTATCTACCGATTTAGTAGGTAGCCGTTACGCAGGTGTTGTTGATTCTCAAGCAACCATTGTTGATGATAACCGTGTTGTACTTTACGTATGGTACGACAATGAGTTTGGTTATAGCTGTCAGGTAGTTCGCTGTATGCGCGACATGGCAGAAGTCTCATTCCCAAGTTTACCTCGATAAACACATGAGCAATTAAGAAAAGCCAGCACTTGCTGGCTTTTTTAGGTCTGAAGATTTTTAAAGTGAAGCGGTTATGGTACGCTTTATTAAATTAGGTACGTAGTAATAGCCGTTTAAAGTGCATGAACACGTACTTACCTCTTGGCTAAATCCCTTGGTCAAGATACACAGTTAACTAATAGGTTTGTTGTAATGAAAATCAGTAGCAATTTTGACAGTGGTAATATTAAAGTTATTGAAGCCACCGATCCGTTAAATATTCAGTTAGAAATTAATAAAGATTATCAGTCTGAGTTTTATCAGTGGTTTCACTTTCGTCTTGAAACAACGCCTTATCAACTACATCAGTTAAATATTAATAATCTTGATAAGTCTGCATATCCAGACGGTTGGGTAGACTACCAAGCCGTTGCATCATACGACCGTCAAACATGGTTTCGTGTACCGTCTTCGTATGAAAATGGCACACTAACATTTGAGCTTGAGCCTGAGTGCAGCAGCGTTTACTTCGCCTATTTCGCTCCATATAGCTACGACCGTCATTTAGATTTATTATCATGGGCACAAAGCCAAGAAATTTGCCAACTAGAAACACTAGGTCAAACCCTCGATGGGCGTGATATGAGCGTGCTTAAGATTGGCCAGCCAAGTGCAGATAAAAAAGTCATTTGGGTTACCGCTCGCCAACACCCAGGTGAAACTATGGCAGAGTGGTTTGTAGAAGGCTTATTACACAAGCTACTTGATGATGAAGACCCACATGCTGCAGCCTTACTATCAAAAGCGGTATTCTATGTAGTACCAAACATGAATCCAGATGGCAGTGCACGTGGTCACTTACGTACTAATGCTAAAGGGGTTAACTTAAATCGTGAATGGCAAACGCCAAGCATGGAAGACAGCCCTGAAGTTTACTTGGTGCTTAATAAAATGCGCGAAGCAGGCTTAGACATGCACCTAGACATTCACGGGGATGAAGCTATTCCATATAACTTTGTTGCCGGTAGCGAAGGTATACCAAGCTATGATGCACGCTTAAAAGGCTTAGAAGATAGCTTTAAAGCCGCGCTTTTAACGATTACTCCAGAGTTTCAAGATACTCATGGCTACGATAAAGACGAACCAGGTCAAGCTAACTTAACAGTAGGTTCATCAGCGACCGCTGAAGAATTTAAAGCGCTTACTTACACAGTTGAAATGCCATTTAAAGATAATAATGACTTACCAGATCCAGATTACGGCTGGTCAGATCGCCGTTCATATCAATTTGGTCAAGACACGTTAGCAGCCATTGTTAATGTTGTAGACAACTTAAGATAAAACGTTTGTTTCAAAGGGTATCAATAATATTGATACCCTTTTTATTTTAAGCTAAACCGGCCGTACCAGAAAATAAAATTCATTTACCCACCACAGCACCAAAACATTCCAATACACCTTCTCGGCAGATTTAATACCGCATAGTCTATATCAACCTGCACTGCGTAAAACGTCATCGACAAGTCTATAGTGAGTTGTTTTGAAAATTAACTGTTAACAAGGTTGGGTACTTAAGTTAATATAAATTAAACAATAAGAAAGACGGAAAAGATTAACCCCTTATTTCGTAAAGCTTATGACAGGTATTCTGAATAGCAGAGTATGGTAATTAATAATAATAAATATAACTGTGAGGATGTTCATGGAAGCTTTTGTAAGCGCCGTTAATGATGTTGTTTGGAGTAATGCACTCATCTATTTATGCCTAGGCGCAGGCTTATTTTACTCAGTGCTAACTCGATTTGCTCAAGTTAGACATTTTAAAGAAATGTGTAAGCTATTATTTAGCCCTAACACTTCAGAGAAAGGGATCTCGTCTTTTCAAGCCCTTGCTGTCTCATTATCTGGCCGGGTAGGGGTTGGTAATATTGCCGGTGTTGCAGCCGCAATTGGTTTTGGTGGTCCAGGTGCTATTTTTTGGATGTGGGTTGTTGCTTTTTTAGGTGCAAGCACTGCATACGCAGAATCAACATTAGGTCAAATTTATAAATTAGAAGAAGACGGGCAATACCGCGGTGGCCCAGCGTATTATTTTGACCGTTGTTTAGGGCAAAAGTGGCTGGCTGTATTATTTGCTGTGTCGGCAATTATAGCCTGTGGGGTTTTCCTACCAGGGGTACAAGCAAACGCTGTAGGTAATGCATTCACTCAAGTATTTGGTGATGGCACTATGGTGTCTACAAGTTTTGGTGACGTAGGCAGCTTTAAACTGGTTGCGTTGGCTATTATTCTTATTGTTTTAGCGTTTATTATTTTTGGTGGTATAAAACGCATCGCTAACTTTACCCAAATTGTTGTGCCATTTATGGCGCTTGGTTACATCGTTCTCGCCTTAATTGTGGTATTTATAAACTTAGACAAAATACCGGGCATTTTCTCGCTCATCATTGGTGATGCATTTACAGCTCAAGCAGGCTTTGGTGCCGCAATTGGCTGGGGTGTTAAGCGTGGAATATACTCAAATGAGGCCGGTCAAGGTACAGGCCCTCATGCAGCGGCTGCAGCAGAGGTTGATCACCCTGCACAGCAAGGTTTAGTTCAAGCTTTTTCTGTTTATGTTGATACACTCTTTGTATGTACAGCAACGGCATTAATGATTTTAATAACGCAGCAATACAACATTGTTGGCGAATTACCTGCGGGTCAATTCATTGTACAAAACGTTGATGCAGCAACTGAAGTGGGGTCAGCAGCGTTCACCCAAATGGCGTTGTTTAGTGTATTTGGTGGCTTTGGGGAAGCGTTTGTAGGCATCGCCTTATTTTTCTTTGCTTTTACCACCATACTGGCTTACTACTTCATTGCAGAGACGAATATCGCGTACTTAAACCGCTACTTTAAAGGAAGTATTCCGCTTGTAGCCGTAAAACTTGTCATTATGTTTATGGTAGCCTACGGCATGGTTAATAGCTCAGGTTATATTTGGACTATTGGCGACATAGGCGTTGGCTTAATGGCGTGGATAAACATATTGGGTATATTAGCTATTTTCTTTGTCGCTAAACCGGCCTTAACATGTTTGAGTGATTATGAAGACCAGAAGAAGAAAGGTGGAGAAATCACGTTTGATCCCGTTAAATTAGGGATTAAAAACGCCACTTTCTGGGAAAAACGTCTTGAGAAGCAATCTAAAGACGCTGAATAAACAGACCCTAATAACCTAATATGAACTATTGGGTTAAATTCAAAAAAGACAAAGAGCAATAAAACAAGTACAATGAAAAGCGCCGAAAGGCGCTTTTTTTATGCGTAGTATGGAGAGAGATGTATGGCGATTATTCGTTGCCCCAAATGTGCAAAATCAATTTCAGATAAACATCCGCAGTGTCCACATTGCCAAAGTAACGTTGCTGAATTAAATGCCGAGCAAGTTCAACAACTTCAACGTGAGCAGCGAATTAAAAAGCAGCAAATGTTTATGAACCACTCCTTTTTAGCGCTGATCTTATTTTTAGGTGGCTTCTTTTGTTTGTACTTCCTACAACCTCAAGAAAAAACACTTCAGTGGTATGCGTATACCTCAGCCATAGGCATTGGCTGTATTTGGTACCTTATTAACCGTATTATTTTAGTGACTCTGAAAAAGAAAAAATGACATGAATATTGACAACCTAGTACAGAATATTACTCCAGAATTATTTGAGCGTCTGCAATATGGTGCATCAACAGGAAAGTGGCCAGATGGCACACCTTTATCAGATGAACAAAAACAACAAACAGTGCAACTTGTGATGTTGTATCAAGCAAAAGTAGCACAATCAAACGAGCAGTTTACCATTGGTGCAGATGGAGAAATGATCCAAAAAACCAAAGCGCAACTACAAAAAGAATTTAAATCAGATAACGAAATAGCTAGGTTCAGTGAAAATGATCTTTAAACACCTTTTTACACCAAAATGGAAACACCCGAAGCAACAAGTTCGTTTAGATGCGATTGAAAAACTTGATGTAGCACGCGACGTAACAATTTTAAGCACCTTAGCGCTTGAAGACTCATCGGCTGAAATTCGTCGTAAAGCACTGCAAAAAGTAAACGATTTACCGCTTTGGTGGAAAGCTTACAAGCAAGATCAGGCATTAAAAGATGTGGCTGAGCAACAAATTTCGTCTGCTGTATTAAACAGTGAAAGTAGCTTATCGGCACAGATTAAAAATGAGTATATTGAACGCTTTGCACCGGTTAAAACCCTTGAAAAACTAGCATTTGCAGAAAAAGAACTGCAAGTGAGAGTTAAGCTATTAAAACGCCTAGCAAACCCTAAACTGATTGAAAAAGCCTTTAAAGAAGCCAATGAAGAGCTGCAAAAGCAGTTAGTTGATTTAGTGATTACACAGCAGTTAACTAAAGCTTTGTTAAAGCATGCTCAAGGTGAAGCTAAAACGGCCCTTGAAAGCCATCTTGAAAACGAGCGTTTAGCGCTTGAAATGCCAGCGCAAGTTGAAAATGCTACCCGTGTTATTTTAGCCAAGCTTAATGCACTGCGTGATAAACACGACTACGCTATTGTTGACCCACAAGCCGCCGAACTTATGGCACAGTGGCAAGCATTAGAGTTAAAATGGCTAAACGAAGAACATGTAAAAACCCTTGATGCTAAATATATTTCAATTACCGATAAGCTTGATGTTCACATTGCCACATTGAAAGCGCAGCACGAAATAGAGCAGCAACGTTTAGCGCAACAACAGCGCCAAGTCTTAGCATTAGCCACGTTAGAAGCGTTGAGTGAAGAAATTGAAAATGCATTACAGTTAGGATTAGAAACGCCAGAGCAAATTCAGCAAGATTGGCTAAATGCCAAAGTAGCGCAAGCGAAAGATACGCTAGATAAAACGCAACTGATGGCTGATCAGCAATCAAAACAAGTGATTAATAAGCTTGAGCAGCTATTCTCACAAGTTGCTAAGTTACCTGAGCTAACTACGGCTATTAAAGAGTATAAAATCGCCTATAGTACGCTTAGTGAAATAAAACCTGCAGAGCAACTTAGCGATTACGATCAACAGTTAACAGCGTTCAATGACACATTTAAAACTGCACGTAGTCACCTAAATGTACTTAGCACTGATTTACAAGCGTCATTCAAAACTCAGCTTAACAGCCATAAGAAGCAGTTTTTAGCCGCAATGAGCGAACTGACAAAGCCGCTAGAAAAAACCCAGAGCCAAGCTAAGCGAAAAGCGCGCGATGTTAAACGCTTGATTGAAGAAGGTCGTTTTAATGTTGCATTTGGCGTATTTAAGGGCTTCGAAGAGCTATACAATGCCTTAACTGAAAAGTATCAACAGCCACTGGTTAACTTAAAAGCCGACCTAGAAGCGCAATTAGCCGATGCTAAAGACTGGCAAAAGTATGCAGCGGCTCCTAAGCGCGCTGCACTTTTAGAAGAAGTAACACTGTTAGTTGTTGAGCCTTGCAACGATCCACAACAGCGTGCGGATCAAGTTAAAGTACTTCGCAAGCGTTGGAACGAGTTAGGACGCCTTGATACAGAGCAAGAAAAGCAGCAAGGTAATGAGTTTGATGAAAAAATTGAGCTTCTGTTTGCACCGTGTCGCAGTTATTTTGCAGAACAAGAAAGCCAGCGAGAAGCGGCTAAAGTAGAGCGTGAGCAACTAATAGCGCAAATGCATTCGCTGCACTTACAAGCGACAGAGGATGCTGATTTAGATTGGAAACAATTTGAAAGTCACTATAACCGATTACAAAAAGCATGGCGTAGCGTAGGTAAAGTTGATCCTAAAACATACCGAGTATTAAACGAGCGTTACAAGGCAGAGCAACAGCTTGTTGTATCTTCACTTAATGCGTTTCACAAAGGCAATGCTGCACTTAAAAATGAGCTTGTTGAGCAGGCGCAACAGCTATCTCAAAGTGAAAACCTAGCAGAGGCGTGTCAGCAGTTAAAGCAGTTACAGCAACAATGGCAGAGTATAGGTTTTGCAGGCTTAAAAGCTGAGAATGCACTGTGGCAAAAATTCCGTGAGTTTAATGATGCAACATTTACTAAACGCAGCGAAGAGTTTGAACAGCAAAAACGCGAGCAAGGTGAGTCAGATAAGCAGGCTACAGCTGAACTTAATGAGCTAGAGGCGGCTTTAAATAGTGTTGAAGGTAAAGCCCAATTACTGGATCTGCAAACCAAAGTTAAAGGGTATATGCCATTTAAATCGTTAACGCCTAAAGTATCCGCTTTGTTGTCAGCTATAGATGAAAAGCTAACCGGATTAGCTGCCAAAAACGAACAAGCTAACTTAAACGCATTATTTGTTGCGCTTGAGAATAATGAACCAGTGCCAAGTCAGTTTACTGGTGCGGTAAAAACGGCATTAAGTACCGAGCAGTTGCTCACGCGTATGGAAATACTGGCTAACGTCAGTTCGCATGATTCAGCGCAGAGAATGGTTGAGCAAGTGGCAATGCTAGATGACAAACACCGTGGTGACCACGCTGATTTAAACTATTATTTAAAGCAATTAATAGCGCTCAGCGAAGGTTCAGTCAAAGCTGACACACTAGCAAGGTTAAAAGTTATTTTTGCTGTAAACTAAGCGCAATGACTTTTATCAACTAAAATAAAAAAACCGCTATTAAAGCGGTTTTTATTATGGCTACTTACTGCCAAGACGATTAATGAATAGGGTTTTGCATGAAAATTTTTGTTTTTATTTCACTATTATTTTTAACTGCCTGTAACAGCACTCAGGGTATTTCGGTTTATTCATTTACAAATTCAGAGGTTGAGTCATTACTAAATAAAGAGTTACCTAAATTAAGTGAAAAAGTCAGCCTGATGGGGCTACCAGTCCAATTTGATGTGAATGATTTAAGCGTTAATATTGGCCCCGACAACAGTGATTATGTTTTATTAGGTGCTGATTCGAGCGCCGAGATTAATGCCTTTGCATTAAAGTACCCTGTGCGCTTAAAGCTACAAATACAGGGCACCCCTTTTTATGACAGCGAGAAAAAAGCCGTATTTTTACGTAATGTTAAGTTACTCGATTCAAGTATTGATGCCGGGGGTTTTAAAGGCAATTTAGGGTTATTAGATAATGAGGCGATGGAAGTTATGAATGCCTTTTTAGCGGTTAACCCTGTTTATAAGTTAAATATGAACGACCCTAAAATGGCATTGTTAAGTAATTTACCCTTAGATTTAAAAGTAGTCGAAGGCGCTATTAAGCTAGTGCCTCGGTTATAATTTAGATCCAATAAGCGCAATAAAACGTATAAGTTGGCCTTATTATTAATAGATTAGGTTAATTATGGCTAATGAGCGATCCGTTCCCACCTCTCGACTTTCACGATTTGCAAAGTTAGGCTCATTAGCCACCGGTGTTGCCACAAATATGTTAGTAGGTGGTGCCAAAAGTGCGCTTAGTGGTAAAGGCTGGGATAATAAAAGCTTATTACTCCAGCCGAAAAATATTGAAAACTTAGCCACTCAGCTATCGCACCTTCGCGGTGCGGCAATGAAGCTTGGGCAGTTACTTTCAATGGATGCTGGCGACTTATTAACTCCCGAGCTTGCGCAGTTACTGTCTTTGTTACGTGCCGATGCCAACCCAATGCCACATAAGCAATTAGTGAGCGTGCTAAAAGAGCAATGGGGGGATGACTGGTTATCGCGTTTTTCTCATATTGAACTAAGACCGTTTGCAGCTGCATCAATTGGGCAGGTTCATTTAGCTTATATAGAAAATGGTGATCAATTAGCCGTTAAAATTCAATATCCAGGTATTGCTAAAAGTGTGGTAAGCGATGTGGATAATGTGATCACTTTACTTACTTTATCGCGATTATTACCTAAAGAATTGGATATAAAACCCTTAGTTGAAGAAGCGAAAGCGCAGTTATTAGCTGAGGCTGATTACACCCTAGAATCACAGTATTTAGCACGATACAAAAACCTGTTATCGACTAACCCTCACTTTAAAGTGCCTAGTGTGTATGTAGAGCACAGCACTGCGCAGGTGCTTACAATGGAGTATGTTGATGCTAAACCTATAGAAGGCATTTGTGATCTATCCGCTGCTGAGCGAAGTCATGTTGCGGAGCAACTAATTAATTTGTTCTTTAAAGAAATGTTTGAGTTTAAGTTAATTCAAACCGACCCCAACTTTGCTAATTTTCATTACCAACCAGAGTCACAAAAAATTGTGTTATTTGATTTTGGTGCCACCCGAGAAATTACAGCTACCCTCAGTGATGCCTATTTAGCCTTGTTTAAGGCCGGCAGTAATAATGATCGTGCAGGGGTGCTCAATGCTGCCACTGCTATTGGCTATTTTAAAGACGCTTTAAAAGATGACTATAAAGAAAGATTGATTGATTTATTTTTAATGGCTTGCGAGCCACTTCGCTATAATGGCGAGTTTGATTTTAAATACAGTGAGCTTGCTGGCAATATCAAAGATGCCGGATTGCAGTTAAGCGCCCAGTCGCAGCAGTGGCATACTCCCCCTTTGGACGCATTGTTTATTCATCGCAAATTAGCTGGCTTATATTTAATTGCAGCGCGTTTAGAAGCCAAAATAAATATTAAGTCGTTATTTAGCCATTATTAAGTGCTAAAGCAGGATAAAATTGGCATAATACTCGCGATATTTCGCGAGGTCGTATTATGATAAAAAACTTTTTAAACGATCCTACCTTATTGCTCAATGCGGTAGGTGAGGGTATATACGGATTTGATTTGTCCGGTAATGCGGTATTTGTAAATCCAGCCGCAGAGCGAATGACTGGATGGACGGCCGATGAATTATTAGGCAAAAAAATACATCAATATCATCATCATAGCCATGCCGATGGCACTCCTTACCCTGCCGATGAGTGCCAAATTTATTGCACTATGTTTGATGGCAAACGCCGCGAAGTAAAAAACGAAGTATTTTGGCGTAAAGACGGCAGTGCCTTTGCCGTTGAGTACACTTCCACCCCCGTTTATAAAAATAACCAGCTTATTGGTGCTGTGGCAGTATTTCGCGATATATCAGCACAACAGCAAACGCAAACCCAGTTGCACGAAGCGTTAGTTCAAGTAAAGCATCTAAGCGAGCAGTTAAAAGATGAGAACGATTACCTTATTGCCGAGCTTAACGAGGATTGGCAAGATTCTGGGCTAGTTGGTCGCAGTGATGTATTTCAACGCATGTTAGATCAAATACAGTTAGTGAGTGAAACCGATAGCACCGTACTCATTCTTGGCGAAAATGGTACTGGCAAAGAGCTGGTGGCACGTAACTTACATAGATTAAGTAAGCGCAATGAGCAGGCGTTTATAAAAGTTAATTGTGCGGCATTTACTCCAAGTTTATTAGAGTCTGAGCTGTTTGGACACGAACGAGGCTCTTTTACTGGGGCGAACGAGCGTCGTAAAGGGCGTTTTGAACTTGCCGACCAAGGCACCTTATTTTTAGATGAAATTGCAGAGCTACCATTAGAGTCCCAAAGTAAGTTATTACGGGTATTACAAGAGCGTGAATTTGAACGTGTTGGCGGTAGTCAAACCCTAAAAGTCGATATTCGCATCATTGCTGCAACCAACCGTAACTTGTGGGAAATGGTACAAGCAGGGCAGTTTAGAATGGACTTATATTACCGTTTAAATGTGTTTCCCATTCATGTGCCTGCACTTAAAGAGCGAAAAGAAGACATTCCGTACTTGTGTCAAAACTTAATTGCGCAAATAAATAAGCGCTTAGGTAAACAGTTACAAGGGTTAAGTAAAAAAGCGATTAGACAATTACAAGCCTATGACTGGCCAGGTAACATTAGAGAGCTACAAAATGTACTCGAACGAGAAGCTATTTTATCTAAACACCCTACATTACAGTTAAGTCAGTCGCTTAAAGCGGGCGATGATAACGCCATAAACCCAACGCTTACACTTGATGAAGTACAAAAACAGCATATAAGCAGCGTATTAGCATTGTGTAATTGGAAAATTGCAGGTGAACAAGGCGCGGCAAATAAGTTGGGCTTACCAGAGAGCACCTTACGCTCAAAAATGCAGAAACTCGGGCTTCGCCGCAACAGTTAATTCGCGATATATCGCGATAGTCGCTAAATGTCGCGATATTATAGTTCGGTTTTATTTTTAAAATCATTTAATATCAATGCCTTGAGTTAAATTTCAGTGTGGTCTGAAAGTTGCAAATGCTTGCTTAATACCCGTCACTATGAAGTAAGTAGCATGAAGTTTGATATTAAAGAAGAAGACATGATCATAAAGCCCTATAAAGAAGAGGGGCCAATTTATATACGCGAGCAAAAAGGTTTTTTTCAACGTATACGTCGCAATTTAGGCTGGTTGTTAATGCTGAGTTTTATTGCCATTCCGTGGGTTCAATATAACGGCCAGCAAGCGGTTCTATTGGATGTGGCCACCCAAAAATTTACTATTTTTGGCCTTACCTTGCTCCCTCAAGACTTTATGATTTTAGCCATGCTGTTTATGGTGGGAGCGTTTGCCCTATTTTTTGTTACCAACTGGCTTGGCAGAGTATGGTGTGGTTATACCTGCCCACAAACCATTTGGATGTTAATGTTTTCTTGGGTTGAGCAACGTATAGAGGGTACGCGTAACCAGCGTATTAAGCTTGATAAGAGCCCGTGGGATATTACCAAATGGCGAAAAAAAATCACTAAGCACAGTGCTTGGCTGGTTATTTCGGTACTTACGGCGACCTCATTTTTAGCGTATTTTATCCCCGCTAAAACCTTGTACCTCGAAATGTTAAATTTAGAGTGGTCTGGGATCACCAGTTTTTGGGTATTTTTATTTGCGTTTTGTACTTATGGAAATGCGGGCTTTTTACGTGAAAAAATGTGTACTGTGGCGTGTCCGTATTCGCGCTTTCAATCGGTGATGTTTGATAAAGATACGCTGGTGGTTACTTACGATAGTGAGCGGGGTGAAAATCGTGGCCCACGTAAACGCAAAGCTGAACCTAAAGCGCTTAATTTAGGTGATTGCGTAGACTGTAACTTATGTGTGGAGGTATGCCCTGCAGGGATTGATATTCGCAATGGCTTGCAATATGAATGTATTAACTGTGGTTTATGTATTGACGCTTGTGACGACACCATGGATAAGTTTGGCTACGAAAAAGGCTTAATTAAATACGCCAGTGAAAAGCAAATGGCAGGGCAAAAAACTAATCCATTTAGGCTTAAACTTGTAGGTTATGGGGCGTTAACTGCGCTATTAATTTTATCTATGTTTGCTTGGATGTTACAACGCACCCCTATAGAAGCTTCGGTGCTTAGAGATAGAAACGCATTGTATCGGGTAAATTACGAAGGCTTAGTTGAAAATCCTTACACACTTACTATTATCAATAAAACTCAGCAACCGCTGCATTATTCAATTTCAATTAGCGGTTTAGAGGGGGCTACATTGCAAAGCCCAAATGCTATATTAGTAGAGCCTGGGCTGATGAAAAGTGTGCCGGTAACGGTGACTGCAGACGGCTACGATTTAGCACGCAAAGTGAGCAAGCTGAGTTTTGTGATTACTTCGCAAGAGGATCCTGCAATTACTATTACCAAAGACAGCCAGTTTTATAAAAATTAATAAAGTATGAGTCCTAGCCAGTTAACAACCTGACTCGGCTAGGGCTAGCTGCTTAATTACAAATTTTTTGGCGCTTTGCAAATCATCAAACAAGCATTCTTGTAAATGAGCATCACGGCCAGAGCTGTGCATAATCCGCTGTAATTGCCTTATAGCAATAGGCGAGGTGAGGACAAACGCACTGATCAAACAGTTATTAATCCCCATTGTTTGGCTTACATCTATCATGTTTTTTTCAGCATCGGGGGTAGCAGCGATCACTTCGGGAGAGTGGCTAATATAACCCCAAGGCAAATGCTTAAATGGTTCAATGGTATTTAATAGAGCGGCTTTAAAATGGTTTAATAACTCAGGGTTTAAGTTACCTTTAAACTGCCCAATAACTATATTACCCTCAACGCGCAAGCTATAACTGCCGTAGTTATTTTCAAATTTCAATAGCCGCTCCTTTTATTTATTATCCAGTGTACCGATCACTTATTAATAATGTAGTCTAAGGCACCAGAAATTGCAGCAACTTGCGCTAATATGCACTCTTCAGGGTTAGCCGTTGCACTGTCGGGATACACCTCGGTGGTGGTGACATACGCAGCTTCAGAAAATCCCATACATAAGCCTAAATCACGGGCCGCGTAATTAATTACCCCAAATTGCGCTTGTGGTACACCAATTAATTGCTGATTTTCATCGCTAGGTGCAATATGCGTTACTTTTTCAACATGTTCAATAATTGCTTTTTGAAAATCGGGCTCAGGTTTGTTGCTATCAGCCACTAAATAAAAGCCATCAGGAATGTTCCAGTTGGTGTTTACTTTGCCTTCACGAGCCGCAAGTGCAGGTCTAAATTCACTGTTATCAGAATCTGTTGTTTCATGTAAATCGATATGCGCGATTAAACGCGTGTTTAACGATTGCACATAGTTCATTACTGCCGCTGACTCTTGTGCTGGGCTGCTTTCATAAAAAGAGCGATTAGGGTCGACCGCGTCTGGGTTCCAACGATTAATTGTTTCATAACCCCATGGGCTAATACAGGGGGTAATTACAATATTAAAGTGCTCAGCATACTGATTTGCCAGTGTTTTAGCGAATCTTAAAGCGCCATGTACACCACTGGTCTCGTAGCCATGTACGCCGCCAGTAATTAAAACAGTGGCTTTGTTTGTATCAAAATTAACAGTTTTTAACGCGTACAAAGGGTAGCTACCTGCGGCATAATTAAGCTCACCGTATTGCTGTACTTCTAGAGTGCTTTTAAGTTCATCAATTAAAGTGACGACGTCTTGTTGATAACTGCGCTTAATTTTTTGTGCCGCAAGCCATTGGATTTTATTATGGTTGTTCCACTTCTCACCAGGCGTACCAATTGGGTAACTACTGTTATTCATATTAAACCTTTACGTTGAATTATCTCTGCGGGCTATAGAGCACATAGACCATAATGACGAAAATAAAGCGTTAGCTTAACGCTGACCAAAATAGCGCGCAAGTATATGCGATAGTCTCTGCATTAGTTAATGGCTGAGCTTGAATGCGGATAGTGCCTTTGTTGCATAAAGTCTTCTAAAAACCATGCAGCAAACTCATGTCTGCCCTCTACATCCGCTTTACTGTAGATGTCTGAAGCTTGTTGGCGTACTGTTTTTTCTTTAGTGCTTCTAAGCGCGCTAATTTCTTTAAAGCTAAGCCCTTTGAGTAATAGCATGGCTACTTCCTGCTCGCTACGAGTGAGTGTCCACTGAGAAAACTGCGTTTGTATAACACCACTGTATTGATGGCGCGCGTCTTTCATTTCCTGCGATATGTTGTTTAGCTGAGTCACAGAGCTGTGTAATTCGCGCTTAAGGTTAATAATTTTTTTGGTTCGCGCGTTAATATCTTTAATTAAATACAGAGCACCCAAGCCAGAAATAATCACAATTAAGCTCTCAGTAAAAATATGCCACTGCGGCACCCCTAATTTTAAATCCATGATCACGTCAAAAAAATTTAACACCATGATCACCAATAGCGTTGCTGCGATTATTTTATCTCTCATTAAGTTCTCTACTATTAGTAAGTTAAGTTTGCAATGGACATATGTACTGTACTGCGAAAATCAGGGTTTATAAGCATATTAAGGCGTATGCCTGATGCGATAACCCCACAAAAAAGGCATGGTTATTCTATAAAATTAATCACATGCGAACAAACCAAATGCAGTTAAATTATACAAAAATACGATGTAATTTTGTTCATTACTTTAAAGCGTTATTATTTATCGCCGTGCTGGCTTATTTAGCTATTAACCGTGTGTTAGCCGCGCAAACGCTTGCTCCCATTCCGATTAGCGAGTTAAGCGGGTTTGATACTCAGTTTGCCACCACTCATGCTACTGACTTTATTGATGCTCAAAGTGTAATGGGGCAAGTAAGTTATAAGCCGGGTGTTAATTACACGGTATTGTTTGCATTTGATGTCGCGCAAATTAATTATTTATACGCTAATGGGAGCCATGTAAAAAAAGGCGCTATTGTGGCAACCATTCAAGGTAGTGACGTCCAGCACTTTTTAGACACTTACCAATCAGCAAAAGACATGCTTAATGTCGCTAAGAGCCATTATGATATAAACAAGGTGCACCTGAAAAATAAAATTATTAGAAGCTCTGAGTGGGTCACTATTACGCAAAGCTACTATGCAGCCAAACTAAGTTTTGAACATTTAAATCACCAAATGCGCTACCTGCAGATTGATGAACAAGAAAACGTAAGTTTGATCAGCCCAAAAGCAGGGATATTGCAATTTCCTACTCAAGCGGCAAATCGCATGTTAGGTGAACGAGTATTCGACATCCTCGACCCTAATAGTATTGAGGTTAAGTTTACTGTTCCTATTAGTTTGGGCAAAGGAGTGTCTTATTTCAGGGTTTCTGATCAGTGCCAACTCAATATTAAAAGCGTAGACAGTATTGCTAATAAGTACCATCAAACTATTTGGGCATCACCAAGCTCTGCACAATGTAACTTAACTATAGGGCAGAGTATTAAAGCGGTTCCGGTTAAAAAAATAACGGGTTACAGCGTTGCCAAATCGGCACTATTTGAGTTTGAAAATACCAATTATATTGCCATTAAAGCTGACGAACATCTTGAGTTTGTGCCTGTACAGTTAATTGGTTCACGTAATCAAGATTTTATTTTTAGCGCCAATATCCCCTTAAATAACCGACAAGTATTAATTAGCTCAGTAAGTGCATTGCAGGGAATGCTGTTGCATTTAGGGAGAGAATAAATGTTGAACCTGCTTATTAAGTTTTCACTAACGCAGCGATTGTTTGTTAGTATTTTTGCCATTATTGCTATGGTTATAGGGGCTCGCTCGTGGTTGAGTATTCCGGTGGATGCATTTCCTGAAATATCGCCTACCCAAGTAAAAATTGTTTATAAATTACCGGGTATGAACGCCCTTGAAATTGAATCCCAAGTAACGCGCATTATTGAAACCGAACTACTGGGCATTCCTGCTCAGCAAATGCTGCGCTCTACCACCAAGTATTCTATTACCGATATTACCATTGACTTTAAACAAGGTACTGACATTTACTGGGCGCGCCAACAGGTAAACGAGCGACTGTTAAATATTTTACCTAGCTTACCTGCCAATATTAGTGGGGGTATGGCACCAATGAGTACGCCGTTGTCTGAAGTGTTTATGTTTACCATAGAAAGCCCTAATTTATCGCTGATTGAAAAAAGAGAGTTACTTGATTGGCAAATACGCCCATTACTAAGAACCGTGAGTGGCGTAGCCGATGTAAATAGTTTAGGTGGGTATGCAAAAACGTTTGCTATTGCCCCTGATAACTTATTAATGCAGCAGCATCAAGTTAGCTTTTTACAACTGCGAGAGGCGATAGAGCAAACCAATCAGAATGGTGGCATAGGGCGCTTAGCAAAAGGCAACGATACATTAATTTTACGTACTGAGGGTAAATATAGCGATTTAGAGGCCATCAAAAATACAGTAATTAAATCAACCCAAAATAAGGTGATCCGCTTAAGCGATGTCGCCCATGTTGATGTAGGAAGTTTAACTCGTTATGGAGCAGTGACTAAAAATAGCGAAGAGGCTGTGCAAGGGTTAATTATTGCGCTTAAAAACAGCAACACAGCGCAAGTGGTCGCAGAGGTAAAAAGTAAGCTGCGCCAAATCGAAGCCTCATTGCCGCAGGGTACCAGCATTAATGTGTTTTACGACCGCTCAAACCTTATCAACACTGCAATTAGCACCATTACCAGCGCGTTGGGCCAAGCTATTATTTTAGTGATTGTATTATTGGCGTTGTTTTTAGGGGATATTCGCTCCTCTTTGGTAGTGTCGTTATCGTTACCTATGTCGGCGTTGTTAACTTTTATTATGATGAAACAGTTTAACTTATCAGCCAATCTAATGAGCTTAGGGGGCTTAGTGATAGCAATTGGTATGCTGGTGGATTCATCGGTTGTTATTGTTGAAAATATTTTAAACCGGCTGGCTAATAATCAACATTTACCTAGGCTGCATGTTATTTATCGTGCCTGTAAAGAGGTTGCTGCACCGGTTTTTTCAGGCACTATCATTATTATAATTGTATTTTCACCCCTGTTAATGCTCACCGGGCTTGAAGGTAAATTATTTACCCCTGTAGCGCTCACCATCGTATTTGCTATGTTAAGTGCGCTATTGTTATCGCTTACAGTTATTCCTATTTTAGCCTCGCTATTGTTGAAAAATGAGCCCGTAAAACAGCCTAAAATGGTGACTTTGTTACAAGGCTTTTATAGTAAAACACTTGCTAAGGCGATTAAAAAGCCAATGCTAATAAGTGTTACTTCAATAATGGTACTGATCCTCAGTGGCGTATTATTTCAAGGACTTGGTAAAAGCTTTATGCCTGTGCTAGATGAAGGTGACATTATTGTTCAGCTTGAAAAATCCCCCAGCATTTCATTGCAGGCCTCCCTTGATATAGACAAGCAAATTGAAGCCACGCTGTTAAAAAACACCCCAGAAATCGTACAAATTGTCGCACGTACCGGCTCCGATGAACTGGGGCTTGATCCGATGGGACTGAACGAAACCGATGTGTTTATGGAGCTGGCACCAAAGGAGCAGTGGCGCTTTGCTACTAAAGCACAACTAATAGATCATATCCGCCAAACGCTTGCGCAATTCCCAGGCGTTAATATTGGTTTTACTCAACCTATTCAAATGCGTGTATCAGAAATGCTCACCGGTGGCACTGGCGATATTTCAATTAAAGTGTTTGGTAACGACATTGCGACCTTGTCATCGCTTGCAGAAAAAATCACTGCGCTTGCCACCAATATTGACGGCGCAAGTGATGTGCAAATGGCGCTTATTGAAGGGGGCAAATACGTTAATATTAAGCTCAACGCTGAAGTTGCGAGCCAATTTGGTTTAACAACGCAAACATTAAGTGAGTATCTAAAGTCTCAGCTTGAGGGATTACAGGTATCTACGTTGCAAGAGGGCAATCGCGTTATTCCGATTGTATTTAATGGTGCTACAGCTAAAAACCAATTAGTGGATTTATCTTCTATTCAAGCGCTCAAAAACAGTCTTATTTTAATGCCAGATAACAGCCTAATGCCGCTTGAAGATATTGCTAGCATTGGCTTTAAAACAGGACCATTACTAATAGAGCGCGAAAAAGCTAAGCGCTTTGCTTCAGTTAGCGTCAACGTAGATAACCGCGATGTGGTGAGTTATGTGAATGAACTTGAAGCTAAAATTAGCAGCAACATAAAGTTACCCAGTGGGTTTACTTTATCTTTTGGTGGCGAGTTTGAAAGTCAGCAACGCGCAACGCAAAATTTATTAGTACTCATTCCTGTGGCGTTAATATTAATATTTATTATTTTATTTACTACCTTTAAATCGCTATCTAAATCAATGCTGATTATTGCCAATATCCCGTTTGCGCTGATGGGCGGGGTGATTGCTTTGTATATTAGTAATGAATATTTATCGGTGCCTGCATCGGTAGGGTTTGTTGCCCTATTGGGGGTAGCCGTACTCAATGGTATTGTGATGATCAGCTATTTTGAACAAACTAAAATGTTTGCTGCAAATGTAACACAGTGTATTTTAGATGGTGCAAGTAGGCGGCTACGCCCTGTATTAATGACCGCGACAACTGCCATGTTTGGTTTATTGCCGCTGGTGTTTGCAACAGGGCCAGGGGCTGAAATACAAAGGCCATTAGCTATCGTAGTTATTGGTGGGTTAATTACCTCCACTATTACAACACTTTATTTATTACCTATCTTTTATGGTTGGTTGGAGAAAAAACATGGCTGAACAGTTACTTTTTACCCTAAATGCACCTACAAACATAAAAGATGACGTGGTTGATATATTAATAGGCATAGACTGCATTACCGGCTTTAACTTAAAAAAAATTCAAGGCTATAGCAAAGAGCACAGCGAGTTTGATATTGCCGAGCAAGTAGAAGGGCATCGCAGTTTTTATCAATTTGAGGTGCATATTTTATTATCTGAACTTGCCATAGTAAAAACGGCGCTAAGCCCTGTTTGTAAGTACACGCCGTTAAAATATTGGGTAACCCCAATTTATGAAAGTGGGCACTTAGAATAACTCCGTATTTAGCATTTTATGCTGCTGAGCATTCTCAGCAGCATTGCGTGTTACTCGAACAATCCTTTTATAACCGCGTGGCGGTTTTGCACCATTAATGTGCCGTTAGCCCATACATACTCAGGGGTTAAGGTCTCTTTATCGAGAAGCACAACATCCGCGTCGCTCGCTGTTTTAAGGCGGCCTTTATCAACTCCTAAAATATCGGCAGGGTTACTGGTTATGCTCATTAAAGCGTGCTCAATAGGGACGTTATATTGCTTAACTGCTTGCTGAAACGAGGTTAATAAAGAGGACTCTTTGCCTACCTCAAGCCCTAATAAGTTAAAGTCTTTATCAAAAATAGGTAAACTAGCATGGCCATCTGAGCTCATAGTGAGTTGATTTGCTGCTACACCTTGTTCTAAGCAGTAGGCAAGGGCATGGGCTGCTGCGAACTCACCGTGGGCTAAATCGTAATCGGTAGTGCTGGTGGTAAAGTCGATAGTACCGCCTTGATCACAAAAGTGAATACCGGCATCAAGAAGTGCTTTATTTCGGTTCATATGTGTAGGATAAAACTGTTTAAGCTTAATATCACTTTGCTGAGCCACCTGATGCAAAATAGTTAAATGGCTATCAACTGGGCCTACATGAATACTCACCGTGCCTTTTTTACCACTGAGCATACCGGCTACTTTAGCCTCGGCTGCCAATTCTGCTAATTGCTGTACCGTAGGTTGGCTACTGCGATGATCAGAAATTGCCACTTCGCCAACACCTATAAACTCCTCTATATACATAATGTCGTCAGTGATTGAGTGGCTGAGTGTTTTAGCTGGCAAATGATACGAACCAGTATGGCAAAATACATTCAGCCCTTGCTCTTTTAACGCTTTTGCTTTGGCAACCAAATTGGTCAGCGTACGTGAGCTTGAATCGGTACCCAGTGCGGCCACCACCGTGGTGGTGCCCGACAAGGTTGCATCGGTTAGGTTCATTTCAGGGGTGCGGCTGGCAAATCCAGCCTCGCCACCGCCACCGGTAATATGCACTAACGAATCAACAAACCCCGGCGCAACCAGCTTATTTTTACCGACAATCCGTTTGACGAGTACACTGCTGTCGAGAGTTATATTTTCGTCAATAGCAATGATTTTACCACCGCCAATTAAAACATCTTGTGTGCCTAGGAAGGTGGGTGCATAAACGTTTGCACCTTGTATTAAAGTTAACATAACAAATTCTTTTTATTGATAATTAATAAAGTAAGCAAGAAATATAAAGCCGCTTGCTAATACAAAAAGTGCTAGGGCAAAACGCCAAATAAACGCAGCCCACTCTCCCCAATCTAATTTCACCACACCTAAGCAACCAATTAAACTAGCTGAGGTGGGAATTAAAATGTTGGTTAATCCATCGCCTAATTGAAAGGCCAATACTACAATTTGCCTTGATACATTGAGCAAATCGCCAAGTGGAGACATCAGCGGCATAGTGATGGCAGCTTGGCCTGAACCCGATGAAACAAAAAAGTTAAATACACTTTGAAACACCAGCATTCCCCAAGCTGCAATGTAATCTGGCACACTGGCTATGCTGCTTGCACAGTAATAAAGCAGGGTGTTGAGGGTTGAGGGAGTGGTTAAATCACTACCCCCTAATAGTAATACAATGCCTTTAGCCAGTGCGACCAATAACGCCGCTGGCAATAACTCTTGTGCACCGTGTTTAAACGCATCCGCGCACTCATTCGCGGTTAGCTTTTTAAACACGATGGCAATTATTGCACTGATAAGGCCAATACAAAAAAACTGTGCCGCAAGCTCAGGAATATAATATTGGCGAGCCATCACACCCCATACAACCCAGGCTATGCCCAATACAAACACTAATAATGTGAGTGCATCGGCTAGGCTAAGTTTAATCGTTGGCTGATCACCCGTTTTTTGGGATTGTGTTTTTATCCGTTTTGCATAGCGCATAGTAAACACAAGGCCTACAAGCGTAAAACAAGCCCACGCTAGCATACGAAAGCCCGCACCAGAAAACACTGGAATTTCAGCTATCGATTGCGCTATAGCAATACTAAAAGGGTTCATCCATGAGGTGGCAAAGCCTATTTGCGTAGCCACGTAAGTTGTAAGTACAGTGACTTTAGCGTCGTAGCCAAGTTGTTGCATAATAGGGAGCAGCACAATACAAAAAGCAATAGCTTCTTCGCCCATACCAAATACCGCGCCGCCTAACGAAAATAGTAAAAACAGTAAGGGAATAAACAGCCATTCAACCCGCTTGGTTTTATTAATAAGTGCCATAATGCCGTTATTAATCGCGCCGGTTTTCATAATAATGCCAAAGGCACCGCCAGTGATTAAAATAAACGCCATTACGCCAATAGCTGCACCATATTTATCACCCGACACAAAGCCTTCAAACAATACATTTGCTAAACCAATGTCGCCACCTTGTGCAAAAACAGGTGGTGATTGTTGGTCGTTAACGGCTTGATATTGTGAAAGCTGCACAGTATGGCTGTCAGGCTCTACATTAAATACCCCAGGGGTAATAAATACCGTGGCCATATAGGCAACCAGTGCCACACAAAGCAAAATGATGCTTGCATCTGGCATAGAAAATTGTTTTTGTTTCATAATTTCACTTTAATAAAAGGTCATTGTGTTGATGCGTAAATAAACGCTTAAATGTACTTTAGCACTTAATAGGCAGTGTCACTGTAGCCATGACCTGTAATAAAAGGAAGACCGCAAAGCGTTTGCTTTGCGGCTAAGTGGTTAAAAGCGGTAACTAATACTTAATTTATAATTAGCACCTAGGGCATTATGATTAATTGAATCAAAGCCACGGCTTGAACCATAAAGTGTGGGTGGCTGTTTATCAAAAATATTATTGATGCGCGCGCGTAAGGTCAGTGATTTATTAACATAGTAACCTGCTGATAAATCCCAAACGAGCCAATCGTCAACCTGATGCTCACCTTTTGAGTCTAATACGCCAAGTGAATCTAGTTCATCAATTTCACGCCCACGCAGGCCTTCTATATCATCTTCGTAGCTGCTGGTGTAGTTTGCACCTAAGTTAAGGTAGTAACTTTGCGCTTCCCAATCTATTGACATACGAGCAATGTTTTCAGGGTAACGATAAGTTCCTACCAACTTCTCTAACGAGTCAGACCCCGGTTTATTACGTTCAAACTCAAGGTAATGAGTGCCGTCAAACGCAAAGGTTAAGTCGCCACCTGATAGCCTAAAGCGGTGATCAAACTTAAAGTCTATGCCAGCTAAAGTTTGAGTACCGGTGTTTTCAAGTGGGATAGCATGATCGCGAAACAGCGGTAAGAATAGCTCGTCATCACGTGGGTTGAATTCATCGATGTAGCTGGCTAAGATTTCAGTTAAGTTGGCTCCGTCTTGCTCTATGTTTAAACCACTGGTGTCGGTGACATCACATAATGCTTCATCGTACGATATGCCTTGCTCGCCCGGTGGTACAATGCCACAGTGACGAAGTGATGCATCGGTTATGGCGCGATCTAACACTGCGGTCATGTTAGTATCAATTACTTCTTCATGATCAAACTGCCAATAATCAAGGGTTAAATTAGTATTAGCCGATGGGCTCCATGCAAAACCAACACTAATAGCTTCAGATTCTTCTGCATTTAAATTAGGGTTACCTAACTCTAACGAATTAACACTTACTTGTGTGCCATCACTCATACAGTATAAATCGGCTACAGCTTGGTTGGCACCACAGTCAAAAGTAGATTGTGTGGTTCTTAATTTAACACCAGCCTGCGTTAATGATGGTGCCCTAAACGAGGTTGACCATGAACCACGAACAATTAACGAATCAGTCGGGCGATAGCTCAAACCAATTTTAGGATTAAAGGTGCCACCAAAATCATCGTAATGATCGTATCGACCCGCTGCTTGTAGCTCTACTTGCTCACTCAGTGAAATACTTAATTCAGCAAACGCTGCATATTGAGTGCGATCGGCCTCTGATAAACTAGAGCCAAAGCCAAATACATCAACAAGGTAATCATTACCTGCTTGAGCTTGTGAATTAAGCGAAGGAATGTCGCTTAGCTCTTCACGTCGTGCTTCTACCCCAAATGAGGCATAGGCTGGTAGGTCGTTAAAGGTAAATAGTTCACCATTAAAGTTAGCATCCCAGCCGTAAACAGTACTTTCTCCACTGCGTGTTGGGCGAGCTTGCGCTGTTGCCAAAACGGCATCATTAGCGGCGTCGCCTTGAAGGAAAGGGTTGTAAAAAGGCAGTAATTCTCCCGATGCACAATTTAGGTCAGTACCGTCAAAACTTGCCAATGTACCGTCTGAACAAAGCTCGCCAGTGATCGCGCCATGAAACTGGTAACGATTATATACCCCTGCAATCGCTTCTTGCTCTGAACGTGAGCGAGAAAGAGTAACACCAGACTCCCAGCCCCAATCACCAATTTCACCACTTAGACTACTTACTAAGCGAAAGTTTTTCGTTTCTACTTCCACTGTTCTTGGAGCATTAAAGCGGGCATCAAAACCAAAACCATACACTTCTCGGCCACTTTGAGTATCAAATGGATCAATGTAGAGTTGATCTAATAAATCATTACTACCATCGGCATTATCGTAAATAAATAAGGCGTCTTCTAAAATATAAGGGCCGTCGTCGTCATTAATTTGGTTAATAGGTGAGGGCGATGAATACGCTTTTGCCTTGGTTTGGCTGTAAAAAAAGTCAGTGTGCCATTGTAGACCACCGAGCTCACTATTAAACATAAAGCCGGTTGAAAGGCTCTCAAATGGGGTATCTAGGTAGTCATCTTGATTAGGGTAGTAAGCACAAATTTGTTCACCAAATTCAGTAGTCACTAATTCGGTTTTACAGTTTGGTGATGGAAGTTCGTTACCGTCTCGGCTGCTGAAATAATAAATATTCGGTGAGTTCTCCAGCTTAGGTAAATATGAGTAACCATTAACTAATGAAGGTGAGGCGGTATAATCACGATCGGTCGCTTTAAAAGCGTTACGGTCATATATATCAGCAAATACCGTTAAGTTACTCTCGCCTATTTTTGTACCATACACTAAGTTTAGCTGCTTTTTACTTTCGTCATGCTGATCAAAGCTATCGGCAAACGAAGTATTGATTTCAGCCCCTTCAAAATCATCTTTTAAAATGTAGTTAATAACACCCGCTACAGCATCGGCACCATAAACGGCTGATGCACCGGTGGCTAAAATATCAATACGTTCAATGGCCGCTAGAGGAATAGAATTCACATCTACAAAGTTTTCAGTACCTGCAGCAAATGAACTAGGCGCAACTCTTCGCCCATTTATTAATGTCAGCGTTGCTGAAGGCCCCATGCCTCTTAAACTCGCTGCTGATTGACCTGCAGGTGTAGAGGTAGATGTACCGCCACTTTCAGAGGTTGAAAATGTGCCACTTCCACCTTTAAATACAGATAAATCTTTGAGTAATTCATGAATAGTATTAGCGCCGGAGCGTTTAATTGCATCTTGGTCTAGCACGGTTAGTGGAATAGTGCCTTCCAGATCAACGCCTTTTAAACGTGATCCTGTTACTTCTACTCGTTCAATGTTGGTATCAGTTTGAGTTTCTTGTGCATACACACAAGTGACAGGGCTCAGTAAAGCGCTTACTGTGGCCGCAATAGTTAGTTGACGAAACATTGTAGTACCTTTTGTCTTTTTTAAGCGCGCAGAAATAGGTTTAATATTTCTTAAGGCTTTAATTATTATGGTTTTTAGACAGGGCAATGGTGAAATGACACGCTGAGCCCCTCACAGAAATTAGTGAGGTGGTGGGCTACTCGTCAAACCACTCCGAAAGGTAGTGTGGTGAGTAGAAATATGTTGTAAGCAATGTTGCTTTTTTAAACATAATTCTCGTTCCAAAAAGGTTTTTGACAAAGCTAGCAGATGGGTGCTAGCTTACTCGCGTTTTAAAGTTCCTTTTTTTTATAGCAAGTGAGAGACGCTCTCGCAAGTTATTTCTTATAATTTTTTACATGAGTGTAACATAATGGAACGAATATATTTACCAAACAAGCGGTTAGTTAAATCGCGAATAATAACCGCTTTTTTATCAATTTTAATTGGTTTTTCGCTACAGTTAAGCGCAAAAGAGTCTAATCAAACGCTTGTTTTAGTGGGGGGAGCTCTCACAACATGTGCCAGTTTAAGCCCTAAAAACTGTGAAAAAAATACTCAGATCTCGGGTAAAACGCATAATGTATTTACGCTCTCTCAGGCTAAAATTAGCCAAATAAAGCAACAATGGCCCAGTAAAAATAGCCAAGCTAAAAATAACACTATTAAAAATTTAGCAACAATGCAGGCTAAATCATCGCCCAAATTATCGAAAAAAGAACTGTTATGGTTGTGGCGCGATGTTGATAGCAAACAGCTCAATAGTTTATCGGATCAAGAATACAATTTTGTAATAGATATGCTTGAAGTAGCTCAAATAAAAAGCGACAACACGCGGCTAAAAGAGCAGGTAAATACTGCGCTTAATAGCGAATCGGCAGCGACAGAGATTTTGCAGTTTATATCAGGTAGTTTAAAAGTTAATAACTCCAACCCGAGTATGCTAGCCATTACCGCCTCAAGCAGAGACCCTTATGAATCTGCTGATTTTTACGAAGGATTACTAAGCTTCCCTAATGTAAATTCGCAATGGCTTGCATTAACCCCTGCGCTTGCTAAAGCAATAACCACCAACAAGTGTGATGATTTAACCGCGCTTAGGCACTCCGAAATGGGGCTATATCAACGCGAACATATTTACCCTGATCGCACACAAGCAGAATATGAACTGTGTAAAATAGGCACCGACGCTTTAGTCGAGCTAATCAAAAACAGTACCGGTGTAATGTTTAATGGTGGCGATCAAAGCCTAACTCGAAAAGTATTATTTGATGAAAATAATCAGCCTTACCCATGGACAAACGCATTACAGTCTCGCCCTGTTGTTGTAGGCACAAGTGCAGGCACCGCGGTGCAAAGTGGCGGGCAAGGCAACGCCGAGAATGTGGTGATGATCACTAATGGCACCAGCTTGTCGGCATTAAAAGAAGGCGCACAAGCCATTGATGCCCCAAGTGAGCGTGCAAACAGCGATAGTTTAACTTACAACCGTTTTGGTGGTTTAGGCACGTTTAGTTACGGTGTATTGGATACACATTTTAGCGAGCGTAATCGCACATTAAGATTAGCTACTTTGCTAGACGACTTAAACGCAAACCAAGATCAGCCGACATTCGGTTTTGGTGTAGACGAAACCACCGCTCTAGTGGTGATTAAATCTAAAGCTGGCAATTTAATGACTGTAATTGGCAAAAATGGTGTAGTGATGGTTAAATCAACAGGGCAAGCTCAGGCTAAAACTAAAACCTATAGTTACTCTTATTGGCCTGTGGGCAGTGTGATTGATATTAAAAATAACGATTTTACCTTAAGTCAGCGCAGTATTAGCCAAGCATTACCAGCAATTAAAATACCGCCTTTACCAGTTCAGCGTTTTGGCAGTATTTTAACGGATGCAAAATTACGCTCTTTAACGCAAGCCATGTGCCTTAGCCAAGAACAAACGGCTGTTGGTCAGCAAGGTGAGTTTATTATTAGCCTATCTACCACGCCTGAGTCGGCATATGATCGTATTAGTGCTGCGCAGTATGGCTGTGCGGTGAGTAATTTAGAAATTGCAGTGAGTACCTTTTAATTTAATGCCACGCAAGCTAATTTAATTAAACACGCTGCTTAGTTGATTTTAACTTTAGCGGCCATACTATATTTAAAGCGTGTTTATTAAATCACAACAAAAGGAAGGTTCATGAGTAAAGTAGCGGTTATTTATTTTTCGGGATATGGCCATACCAAAAAAGTGGCTGAATTTGTAGCTGATGGAGCAAACGCTCAACTTATTGCTATTGATGAAAATGGCGATATACAAGACACCGATTGGGATGCATTAAACAATGCAGACGCCATTATTTTTGGTGCACCTACCTATATGGGCTCATATCCTTGGCAGTTTAAAAAGTTTGTTGATGCTACCTCTAAGGTATGGTTTACCATGGGGTGGAAAGACAAAGTATTTGGCGGTTTTACCAATAGCGGCAGCCTAAATGGCGATAAACAAGTCACTCTAATTAGTATGCAAACATTGGCTTCGCAACATGGTGGAATTTGGGTAAGCCTAGGGTTACCACCGGCCAATAAACTGGAATCAACTCGTCAAGACATCAATAACTTAGGCGGTTCAGTTGGCGTATTAGTGCAATCACCTACTGATGCAGATGAATCTGCAATTCCATCAGGCGATTTAGAAACGGCTCGTTTATACGGCGAACGTGTAGCTGATGTAGCCAAACGCTTAAAGTAAAAGTCACTCGATAAAATAAGTTAAAAAAGCCACATTGTGT
>NZ_BADU01000139.1:0-2246 GCF_000239875.1 Pseudoalteromonas sp. BSi20311
CCTCTGACGTTGAAAAGTACAAATCAAAACCCGAAAGTTCTTTGTTATCAAAATTGCTTAGAAAGCTTAAATCTAAATCAGCTTGGTTTGCGGGTACGTAACGACTGTAAGCGCTTTGTTTAGCCTTAAAAAATTCATCCGCCATTTCACCAACACCAGAAAGTACTTGCGTTAATGCTTGGTGTTCAGTCTCAGATAAGTCGCCATCTACTTCATAACTTACGCTAAATTCATCCGTGGTTTCGCCTGTTTCCTCATCATAACCTTGCGCAGAATGAAAGGCGATATTGATAACATCACCTTCTTTGGTTTTTACCGAAAGCTCAAACCCATAGTTATCATCGTCTTCAAATCGCTCGCGATTAAAGCTTTCCATGAAAGGATTAAGTGAGCGTTCAACACGCTGTTGGCTAGATGCTAAAAATGTTTTTTGATTAAATCCCAGTTGCCCCAAGTTTGATAAAATATCGCTAGTGTTGGCATAAGCACCTTGGATATTTTTTACAGAAGAATTTAAGCGCTCAATTAACTGATCGCTACGTTCGTTTTTTAATAAGCCCTCTTGCTGAGAGCTTATTACCGTACGTAGTGCAACCTCTTCACTAGAGAGCTTATAATTTGAGCCACTGGGTGCGCTGGAAATAGTAAGTAACGAGGATAATTGCTGATTAAGTATTTCATCGACTTGTTGGTCACTAAACTGACTGAGCATTTCATCAGTGATTGTTGCCGAACTTGGCGCTAAGTGAGCACGCGATTGCAAGCCTGTGGGCACCGTGGTTTGGTTTGAATTATTGACCGATTGGGCAAGCAACGCATTTAGGTTAGCATAATTGCCTTGTAGTTTATTAACCATGATTATCCTTAATCTTCAGTACAATGACTTATTGTATCGGCCATTTAGCACAGAACTTTAAGGTTAATAATTCAACAGACACAAAAAATACTTTAAAAGTAATTAGCAAGTTTTGGCAAGCAGCGACTTTAATATGTCTGGTACAAATTTTCGCTGCGCGGTAATGGCATAAAAATGCTCAAACGCATCGGGTAAACGCTGATATTCAACTAGTAGGCCTTGTTCTATTTCATCCTTTACTACAACTGATGGCAATACCGATAGTGCACCACTATCACGGGCAAGTAATCGCAGCATAGCCATATCATCAGCCTCTGCTTTTATTTTTGGCTGATACTGCCAACGAGCACACAAAGCATTAAATGAGTCTCTAATAGCTGAGGTTTTAGCGGGTAACACCCACTGTGCATCCGTGTAACCTGCTGGAAATTGGCTACGTATTTTTTTATCAGCGGGGCCAACTATAGCTAATGGCTGACGAGATACCAACTGACTTTGCCAAAGCTGATCGTAGTGCTCAAGCCCGATGGGTTTATTGGTTAAAACTAAATCCAGTTCGTGCTCTGCCAAACCATTTAGCAGCCCATCCATACGACCTGCAGTCAGTGAAAATCGTACTTCGTCATTGCTCATTAAGGGGTTAATAAATTCTTCGATAAAGTTACGAGAGAGCGTATTGAGCACCCCGATTGATAAATGCTGAGTTTGCGAAATCACCCCTTTATGAATAAAAGAAGACAGTTCTTCCCCTTTGGTGAATATATCGTTGGCGTACATTTGCACCCGCTTTCCCATATCGGTTAATGCGAGTGTGCGGCCTTTACGTTCAAATAACTCAATATTAATGGTGTGCTCTAATTGTTTTATTTGCGTAGAGAGCGCTGACTGCGACAAATGCAGTTCTTTCGCGGCTTGGGTTAAGTTACCAATACGAGCAACCGACCAAAAATAATATAAGTGATGATAATTTAAACGGCTCATTATTGTTCTCTTTTATAGAACGTTTATATGCATTATATCTATTTTTATTTAGTTATCTAGTTTGCCATACTTTGATCACTAAATAAGGAGCACTGAATGAGTGAGTATATTATTTCGTTGTTACTGCTAATAATGCCTTTGAGCACATTTATAGCAGCCTGGTTAATTGGCCAACGATCGCGCGCTTCAAATGGTCATGTACTGTTTAAAGTAATGGTGTTTAATAGCATTGCATTTATAACAGCTATTACGCTTCATCAAATTTATGCTTTTGATTTACTCAGTTTCTTATCGCTGACCATGACCCGAATTATTATGCTGGGGCTTATATTATTTATCACGCTGATATTAATTCGCTTTTGTATGCACTATATGCAAGGTGAGCCACGTGTAAACTACTTTTGGCGAT
>NZ_BADU01000138.1:0-1029 GCF_000239875.1 Pseudoalteromonas sp. BSi20311
AAACCATTGGTCGCGCCCAGTGCGTTGGTTCAGGCAAGACAGAGGTTGGGGGAAGACGCTGTTCGAGAGGTGTTTCGAGTGATGGCAAAGCATAGCTATGAGTCTAATCAATTTGAAACCTGGGCTGGATTAAATTTGCTGGCTGTTGATGGTGTTGTCTGGCGAACGGCTGATACGCAGGAAAATCATGAAGTGTTTGAGACACAGAGTAATCAACATAGAGAGAATACTTATCCTCAGATCCGTATGGTTTGCCACATGGAAATCACCAGCCATCAACTTATCAATAGCGCCTTCTCGGGTTACCGCACCAATGAAATGAAGTTGGCCGAGGAGTTGGTAAGCACGACTCCAAATCATTCTTTAACGCTGTTTGATAAGGGATATTACTCTCTTGGTCTGCTAAATCGTTGGCATCAAGCAGGTGAGCAAAGACACTGGATGATACCCGCGAAAAAAGACCTTCAGTATGAGGTGCTACGTAGCTTTAGCAAACAGGACCAGCATATACGTTTAACCAGCACACCACAGGCAAGGAAGAAATTCACTGACTTGCCTGAATACGTCGAAGCAAGATTAGTCACGAAAACGATAAAAGGGAAAACGTATCGAATGTTATCGTCAATGGTAGACCCAATGCGATTTCCAGGTGATGAGATGGTTGAATTATATCGATACCGATGGGAAATTGAGTTGGGCTACCGCGAGATGAAGCAATCACTTCTTAACAGCGAATATACGCTAAGAAGTAAACGCCCAGATATGATTAGGCAAGAACTATGGGGCGTACTGCTGTGCTATAACTTAATCAGGCAAGGAATGACGGCAGCAGCAGGGAAATTAGGAGGTGTGTTACCCAATCAACTTAGTTTTACCAGCTGTTCAATGGCTATTACACACTTCTTCGTTACTGTATCGTTGAGCAGTCCAGGCAATATTCCTAAAGCATACAATGCCTTACTCACGAAAATGAGCTTCTTCTTGTTACCAGAAAGGCGAGAAGACAGGAGCTACCCAAGATGGGTAAAA
>NZ_BADU01000137.1:0-875 GCF_000239875.1 Pseudoalteromonas sp. BSi20311
AAAGCTTTAATAGTGTGGCTGGATGATACTTAGGGCGGCCTGTGGACTGTAAGGTTAATCCTTTAAACCCCAATTCAGCTAGATTTAGTTCCTCAATGAAAACATCAATTACTCTGACCGTATTATCTTCACTGACGTAGTCTTCCAACGATTCTGGAAATAACGTTGATTGGTTACGATCTTCACCGCTTATAAACTTTGACATATTGCCTCAACCCTCGACTGAATCAATAGTCTTATTATATAAATATCAGTATATTAAGTGAACTAAATGTATAGATTAATCGATCATAAGCAGCAGATACTTAGACCAAAAGGTGATCAGAGTTTTTACACAGTCTGTGCCATTAGCGGACACTCAATCTTGACACCAAGTGATCAAAAACCAATCGAATACGTTGTGGTACTGGACCACGTTGAGGGCGATAAATATATAAATCCCAAGGCACCGGCTCGACCTCTTCTAACACTCTCACAAGTTTCTCTTGGCGTAATAAGTCTTGGACCAAAAAGTCAGGAATTTGAGCAAAACCTAGTCCATTTTGTATAGCCATTAATTCAGCTTCGGTGTCGGCACTTCGAAAACGTGTTATGGATGGCGTCCACTGTCTGTCCATGGAAAAAACCCATGGCCAAAGCTTTCCCGTATTGCGATCTACTAACCCTGTAACCGGCAAGTGGTTTAGTTCTTCAATAGACGCAGGCCTTCCCACTCTATTTATTAAGTCAGGCGAAGCCACGACATACATATTAATTTTGGTGAGCTGGCGGGCAATAAATCGACTATCTCTCATGAAGCCGATACGAATCCCAATATCTATTTTTTCGTCAACTACATCCACGCGCTCGTCACTGAGTGTCAGGTCTATATCCAG
>NZ_BADU01000136.1:0-7569 GCF_000239875.1 Pseudoalteromonas sp. BSi20311
CCGTGTATAAATTAGTGGTTTCTGGTGTTTAAAACTAACTGTTTAAGCGATTTTACTGTATAATTTGCGACCCTTGATAATGTGGCCGCAGGTTATACAGCAATGAATTTTAAATCTTTTAGTTTTGCCCCTGAACTTATTCAGGCGTTAGACGAACTTAATTACCACACCCTTACGCCCATTCAGCGCGCAGCTATTCCGGCTGTTCGTAAAGGTAAAGACGTTTTAGCGAGTGCTCAAACCGGCACAGGTAAAACCGCTGCCTTTGCACTCCCTATTATCCAAAAGTTATTTGAGTCAGATAGCAGTACTACGAATGCGCCAAGCGCCTTAGTCCTTGCACCTACGCGTGAGCTTGCAGAGCAAATAGCTAATAACTTTAAAGACTTTGCTAAGTACACTTCGCTAAAAGTAGTGAGTTTATTTGGTGGTGTTAATACCGCAGGACAAGAAATTGCACTCAAAGAAGGTGTGGATATTGTAGTAGCAACACCAGGGCGTTTACTTGATCATATTCGTTTAGGTAACTTAAGCCTTGCCCAAGTAAAACACTTAGTACTTGATGAAGCTGACCGTATGCTCGATATGGGCTTTATTAATGACATGCAAAGCGTGATAAAAAGCTGTGCTGATGAGCGTCAAATCTTATTGTTTTCAGCAACTTTCCCAGCAGCAATTAAACAATTTGCCTCTAAAGTGCTAAAGCAACCTGAAATTGTGCGTGTTGATCAAACTAACAGCACCGCAAGCACAGTACAACACGTGGTTTACCCGGTAGAAGAGCGCCGTAAGCAAGAGTTACTTTCTGAGCTAATTGGTAAGAAAAACTGGCAGCAAGTGCTGGTGTTTGTAAACATGAAAGAAACCGCAGATGAGCTAGTCACTGAGCTTAACCTAGACGGTATCCCAGCGGCAGTGTGTCATGGTGATAAATCGCAGGGTAACCGTCGTCGTGCGTTACGTGAATTCAAAGAAGGCAAAGTACGCGTTTTAGTTGCAACAGAAGTTGCAGCACGTGGTATTGATATTGACGGTTTACCGCGCGTTATTAATATTGATTTACCTTGGCTTGCTGAAGATTACGTACACCGTATTGGCCGTACAGGTCGTGCTGGTAACCAAGGACAAGCAATTTCGTTTGTTAGCCGCGAAGAAGAAAACATGTTGTTTGAAATTGAAACCTTAATTGGTCAAAAAATTAAACGTGTTTACTTAGAAGGTTACGAAGTAAGTAATCGTGAAGTACTGATTGATAAAATTGGTAAAAAGCCAGCGCATTTACGCCGCACCCGTGCTAATAAGCCATCAGGCCAAGCTACCGGTGAAGCGAGAGCGAAGAACCGTTCGCGTATTTCTAATGTACGTAAAAGCTTAAAAGGCGAAAAGCTATCACTTAAAAAGTAAGATAGCTAAGCCATTAAAAAAAACTGAGTTTACTCAGGTTTTTTTATGCCTAATACATTATCGATAATAGCAGCGTACGCATAAGCAGCCGCTTCAGCGTTCTGATTAGCTATAACTGATAAACAACAGGTAAGTGGCTTACTTTACCAACCGGTAAAGTAATATGAGTTGTCCCTGCAATGGCAGGCAATGAACTACTACTGCCTTTAAAGTTATCGCCGTTAATTAAATCGGTTTTCCACGCCGGCGAAACGGTGGGGGCAATTACAATATCGAGCTTATTATTGCGGTATAAATTGCTAATAGCGCGGTTTGCAAGTGCTTGATATCGCGCTTTGGTTTTTTGATATTGTTGTTTCTCACTCAAATCAACCGCGTTGGCTTGCTGTAAAATATCTTGCTCAAAGTAGAGCATTTCTTGCTTTTTATTTGCGGTATTGAATGCGATTAAATCGTCTAAACTTTTTACCGTTACTTGCGTTGGTGTTTGGCTTAAATAGTGATTAATTTCGGCTTTAAAGTCGTAAAGCAATATAGCGTATTCATCAACGTAAAGTGTGCTTAAATCATCTTTTACTTCAACATTGACAACGGTATGACCTGCGTCTTTTAATGCTTGTAGCTGTTTAGCGTAAAGTTTTTGTGTTTCCACAGTAAACTTACTGGCAGGTAAAGCGCCTATTCTCAGTGACGGCTTAGGCGCTATACTATCAAGCTTTCTATTTACGTTGAGTGTTGATACATCATTAGGGTCTTCCCCTTGAATGACGGACAATACTGCGAGTGCATCTTTTAAAGAATGTGCCATTGGGCCTACCGAATCTTGGCTACTAGAAAGTGGCACCACGCCTGCGCGCGAAACTTGTCCCATACTGGGTTTTATGGCGTACACCCCATTAACCGAAGCAGGACAGGTAATTGAACCATCGGTTTCTGTGCCCAGCGCAATAGGCGCAAAATTTAAAGCAACCGCCACAGCAGAGCCCGAGCTTGAACCACACGGATTACGCGTTACATCATGGGCGTTATGGGTTTGCCCACCTATTGCACTCCAACCAGATGACGAATACGATGAGCGAAAATTAGCCCATTCACTTAAGTTCGCTTTGCCTAAAATAATAGCGCCTGCTTGGCGTAATTGTTTAACCACAAAGGCATCTTTATTGGTAATGTTATTTTTAAGTGCTAATGAGCCCGCTGTAGTGGGTAATGTACCTGTTGTTTCAATGTTATCTTTTAGTAATACCGCAATACCATGTAAAGGGCCTGCCCATTTTCCGGCTTTAAATAGTGCATCGAGTTGTTTGGCTTGTTCAATTGCAGTGGGCTCAATACTAATTACCGCATTATATTTAGGATTGAGCGCGTTTATTCTGTCGATATAAGTGCGGGTAAGCTGTTCAGCTGTAGTGCTATTATTTTTATAGGCACTGTGAATGTCACTAATGGTTTTAAGCTCTGTATTGTTAGCCGCTGCGTGTAAGTTAGTTATTGTACAAACACATAATGTTAAAAGTAGCCGTTTTATACTCATTGTTATTATCTATTTTATGGAAACACAGGTTATTTTTAGCACAAAAAAACCTCACAATGTGAGGTTTTTCGATAAAGGTCGATTAAATCGAGTTAGGCGTTTTCTAGCATCGATAACGCAACCGCCTCTGCGGCTTTAATACCATCAATGCCCGCTGATAAAATACCACCCGCATAACCCGCGCCTTCACCTGCAGGGTAAAGCCCTTTAGTATTAATACTTTGGAAGGTTTTATCGCGCTTGATACTTATTGGTGATGAAGTACGCGTTTCTACCCCAGTGAGTAAGCCATCATTAGTTGAAAAACCACGAATTTGCTTGTTAAAAGCAGGAATTGCTTCACGCAAGGCTTCAATCGCAAAAGGAGGTAATACGTTGCTTAAATCAGTCAGTTTTATACCTGGCGTATACGAAGGCTGTACATCCCCTAAATTAGCCGATGATTTACCTTTTAAAAAGTCGCCAATAAGCTGTGCAGGGGCATCGTAGTTTTTACCACCAAGTTCATAGGCTTGCTCTTCTAGTTTACGCTGTAAATCAATGCCGGCTAGGGGATGCCCAGGGAAGTCTTTTTCTGGCGAAATACCCACTACAATAGCGCTGTTCGCATTTCGTTCACTACGTGAATATTGGCTCATGCCATTGGTGACGACTCGGCCTTCTTCAGATGTTGCGGCAACTACTGTGCCGCCAGGGCACATACAAAAGCTATATACAGTACGGCCGTTATTACAATGGTGTACTAATTTGTAATCTGCAGAGCCTAAAATAGGGTTACCCGCATTATCGCCAAAGCGGCATTCATCAATCATTGATTGCTTATGTTCTATTCTAAAGCCCACTGAAAAGGGTTTAGCTTCAACATAAATGCCTTTATCGTGGATCATTTTAAACGTATCGCGGGCACTGTGGCCAACCGCTAATATCACATGGCGAGTTTCGAGCTGTTCACCATTAGAAAGCGTAAGCCCAGTCACTTGGCCGTTGTCTAAATGGATATCGTCAACGCGCGTGCTAAAACGAATTTCTCCACCAAGTTCTATAATTCGGGCGCGCATTTTTTCAATCATGGTTACCAGTTTAAAGGTACCAATATGCGGCTTACTCACGTATAAAATTTCTTCAGGAGCACCAGCCTCTACAAACTCAGTAATGACTTTACGACCATAATGTTTAGGGTCTTTTACTTGGCTGTAGAGCTTACCGTCTGAGAACGTGCCTGCGCCACCTTCACCAAACTGTACGTTTGATTCTGTATTAAGGGCCTTTTTACGCCAAAAGCCAAAGGTGTCTTTGGTGCGCTCACGCACTTCTTTACCGCGCTCTAAAATAATTGGGTTAAAGCCCATTTGTGCCAACACTAAACCGGCAAATAAGCCACAAGGGCCAAAGCCAATTACCACAGGGCGTTCTTTAATACTGCTATTGGCGTGCGCTACAAATTTGTAGTTGGTGTCAGGGGAGACTTTAACGTGTTGGTCTTTTTCAAACGAGCTTAACAGTTGTGCTTCGTTATCCACTTCAACATCAAGCGTGTAAATCAGTAAAATGGCGCTTTTTTTACGTGCATCGTAACCGCGTTTAAACACATTGTAGCTGTGTAGCTGCTCTGGGCTTATATTTAATTTATTGATGATGGCTTGGCCAATGGCATTTTCGTCATGGTCAAGCGGCAGCTTTATTTCGGTTAAACGTATCATTAATATCTCTTTAGGTGTCATAGCGGGGATTAAATTCCGCTCACAATAAGGGGTGTGCACAAAGCGCTGATTTATAAGCGCCATATGTTACGTTAAATTGCCCACTTTTGGCACTTATTTATTGTGTTTTGGTAAGGGTTGGGTATGATCCGCAGCTGTTATTGTGAAACATTAGGTATTAAACCATTATGGCGTTTGTAGTCACCGAAAATTGTATAAAATGTAAGTACACTGATTGCGTATCAGTATGCCCTGCAGATGCATTTTTTGAAGGTCCTAATTTTTTGGCTATTAGCCCTATTGACTGTATTGACTGTGGTTTATGCGTACCTGAGTGTGCCGCTGATGCTATTTTTCAAGAAGATGAATTACCTGAATCGCAAAAAGAGTTTACCCAATTAAATGCGGAGCTAGCAGAAATATGGCCACGTATAACGCAAGTTAAACCCGCCCCGGAAGATGCCGATAGCTGGAATGGTGTGGCTAATAAATTAAAACTTCTCGACACATAATCATTCCACTTCGTTGTGTATTAGTTTTTTGTTAATTTTATTGCAAATAATAGCGCGCAACTATTAACAAATGTACCTGTATAATTTACACTCCTGAGCAAAGTTTACTTTTAACAAGTAAATAAACCTAAATGGATGTTTATGCAGTACTTTATACCTATAAAAATAACAACATTGCTGTTTTTTATCAGCTTCAGCCTCGGTTTAACTCTCAGCCCTAATGCACTTGCCGATAAGCTTAATTATCAACTCGCGCACATTAATAAAAATATTGATGTAGATGGCGTGCTTAACGAGCCACATTGGCAACAAGCAACACATGTTGCGGTAAATTACCAAGATGAGCCGAATGAAAAAGGCACACCGCCAGTAAAAACAGATGCATACCTTTATGACGATGGTCATAATTTATATGTGGCGTTTGTAGCTTACGACCCCGATCCGAGTAAAATTCGCGCGGCGCTTCGTGACAGAGATACCCTCTGGCAAGATGATACTGTCGGTTTGGTGATTGATACCTTTAACGATGAACGTACAGGCTATGAGTTTTATGTAAACCCACTGGGCGCTCAAGGTGACCTTCGCATGACGGATACCGATGAATGGGTGTCAGACTTATCGTGGGATGCCATTTGGGACAGTGCCGGTACCATAAACGAGCAAGGTTACGTAGTTGAAATGCGTATTCCGTTTAAAGCGCTGCGATTTGCGCAAAATAAAGATCAATCTACCTGGGGTTTTGCTGTAATGCGAAACTATCAGCGTGATGTGTTGTATCAATTATCAAGCACAGGCTTTGACCGTGATATTAAATGTAGTTTATGTCAGTTTGACAAAATAAGCGGATTTAATAATTTAGCACCAAGTAAAAACCTACAGCTAACGCCAACATTAACCGCACTGAGAAACGATCAAAAAACACAGGTACCGGGTGCGTGGGATAATGGCGATGTAGACACTGAAGTAGGGCTTGATCTTCGTTGGGGAATCACCAAAGATGCCGTGATCAATGCCACCATAAATCCAGACTTTTCTCAGGTAGAAACCGATTCTTTAGAACTGGATGTAAACACCACTTACTCTATTTATTACGCTGAAAAGCGTCCGTTTTTCTTAGATGGCGCGTCTTATTTTAAAAGTAATTTATTTGAACTGCTTTATACCCGTACCATAGCTGAGCCTAATATTGGTGCAAAGCTCACCGGTAAAACCGATAGCCACAGTTATGCGCTAATGTTTGCCGATGACGACAACAGTAATGTTTTACTGCCCAGCAACCAAGGCTCAGGCTTTGCCAGCCTAAATGATAAAACTAAGGCGGCGGTGGCTCGATACCAATATGATATTGGCCAACAAGGTACTATTGGTGTCACTTCAACATATAGAGAAAGTAGTGATTACCATAATACGGTGTTATCGGTTGATGGCAGCTATTGGTTTAATCAGTCAGATACGCTTAATTACCAAATAGCCCATGCTGATACCAACAACTCGCAGTTTTTAGTTGATAACTACAATTTAGCAGACACTCAGTCGGATATGGCGTATGCATTAAAGCTGACACGCGATAAGCGTGATTATAAGCTCTACGCGACCTATGACAATATTGGTGAGGATTACCGCACCGATTTAGGTTATCAAGAAAAGGTAGACTATGAAAAAGTAGGCTTTGGTGGCGGACAAACTTGGTATGGTGATGAACATGACATGCTAACAACCTGGTCATACACCGCCGATTGGGATAAAACCTGGGCGCAAAATGGCGAGTTACTTGAAGAAGAATACGAAGGTTACATGACCTTTCAAGGTCAAAAGCAGTCTGTATTTGAGCTGGGTTTATTAAATCGCTATGAAAATTATAACGGCAAGTTTTATAACCAAAATATTGGTTATTTTTATACGGCTTTTAGACCGTCAAAAGATCTGAGATTATCGTTATATGCCGAATACGCAAGCCGTATAGATTACACTAATGAGCAGCTAGGCGATGTTTTAACCACACAATCGCAGGCTGTTTGGGATATTAATAACCATTGGCAGGTCGATGTTAGGCATAATTATAGCCATTTAGATGATTACCAAGGGCGACGTGTTTTTACCGCAAACCTTATTGATTTTAGGCTTTATTATAAGTTTAGTATGCGCGCTATGCTTAAGCTGATTTTACAGTTTGAAGATATAGACAGAAATGAGGATGCTTACTTTTATCAGGTTAGCGAAATCAACAAAGATTACGGTAGTCAGCTGGTGTACTCATACAAAATTAACGCACAAACCTTATTTTACTTAGGGTATTCAGATAAAGGTTATCAGGATGACTCGTTAAAAAGCATTGAGCGAGACCAACGTACTTTCTTTACTAAAGTCAGTTATGCGTGGCAGTTATAACGCTATAAATAATATAAAAGTAAGATTTTGC
>NZ_BADU01000135.1:0-880 GCF_000239875.1 Pseudoalteromonas sp. BSi20311
TAGGGGCTGTTGATCTTTGTAGTACATATATCAATCAGCCCACATTGGTAGCCACATCATAGTAAATGCTAAAGCGAGCATTGAATGATAATTTCGTTCAAGCTTTTCATACCGCGTGGCTATCCCTCTATATTGCTTAATACGGCCAAATGCATTCTCAACCAAGTGCCGATATTTATACATGCACCAGTCAATATCTTCATTGCCTACTAAACTGTTGCCCTTACGTGGAATAACGGGTGTAGCGTTATTATCACGAACAAACGCTCTCAGTTTTTCACTGTCGTAGCCTTTATCTGCGACAACCATATTACTTGTTGGGCAATTAGCTACGAGTGACTCTGCATGGACGATATCATGCGTATTTCCACAGGATAATTCATAATAAACAGGCAACCCTCCGCTATCGACTGCAAGATGAATTTTCGTAGAATTTCCACCTCGGCTCTTTCCAATTGATTCATTGTCAGCAGTTCTTGCACCGCAACTATGTTGATGAGCCCTGACAATACTGCCATCAATGAAGACCCAATCCATGTCCGCATCACGAGATAATGCGCGAAACAGTTCATTCAAAATCCCTTTTTTGGACCATAAATTAAACCGTCTGTAGATAGCACTCCAACGGCCAAAATCAGAAGGTAAATCTCGCCATGGAATACCTGTGCGCATCTTATACAGTATGCCTTCGAGCGTTTTTCTATGGTCGGGCTTATTATAAATTCGACCACTTAAGTACATTACTTTTGATAAGACATTCCATGTCCCGTCTGTTAGCATTAATCTTGGCATGTAGGTTCGGTGTAAAGTTTTCTGGCGAATTCAATTATACCTTATCTTCATGCTGTTTGTTTTTCATACCACAAAGATCAACACGCCC
>NZ_BADU01000134.1:0-54221 GCF_000239875.1 Pseudoalteromonas sp. BSi20311
CGAACTGATCTTTAAGATCTAGACTATTGAATATAGGATCTCAGCGCGTTTTCATGCTAGAATTTGCGCAATTTTTTTGTACTCGATAAGTAGCACTGTAATGATCTTAGATGATATTCGCATCGTTTTAGTTAATACCTCACATTCTGGCAATATTGGTTCTGCGGCACGCGCCATGAAAACCATGGGATTATCAAAGTTATACCTTGTAGATCCAGCCTGTGAAATAGACAGTCATGCCAGCGCACTGGCTGCAGGTGCTACTGATGTACTTGGTAATGCGGTTATTGTTGATACGGTTGCCGATGCGATTGCTGATTGTGCATTAACGATTGGTACTAGCGCCCGCTCACGTACGTTGTCGTGGCCTATGGTAGAGCCGCGTGAATGTGGTGAAAAGCTTGTTGGCGAAGCCGTAAATGGCCCTGTAGCGCTTGTATTTGGTCGTGAAAACAGTGGTTTAACAAACGAAGAATTACAACTGTGTAATTACCATGTGTGTATTCCTGCTAATCCAGAATACAGCTCGCTAAATTTAGCGATGGCAGTACAAACCTTATGTTATGAAACGCGTATGGCATTTTTAAATCAACAGCCTAAAGCGGAACAGCAAGAAGACGAAACCCTATATCCATCGTCTAAACAAACAGAATTGTTTTACGAACACCTTGAAGACACCTTGTTTAAAACAGGCTTCATCATTAAGCAGCACCCAGGCATGGTAATGACTAAGCTACGTCGTTTGTTTAATCGTGCTCGCCCTGAAGATGCAGAAATGAACATATTACGAGGTATTCTTACCTCAATTAATAAGTCTATAAAATAGCAATTAGTTATAAATAGCGCCCTTTATTGCTCTACTAATACTTGACTAAATTACTCAGGTAATTACAATAGACCCAATACTTGACCAAAACAGTCGGGTATTACAAGTTTTTTAGAACCTAGAACCTAGAACCTAGAACCTAGAACCTAGAATACTTGACTAATCTACTCTGGTAATTAAAATTTGCACTCTTTTGTGCGGGGGGCGTTATGAAGTTAACATCAAAAGGCAGATACGCCGTTACAGCCATGCTGGATGTTGCACTACATGCAAATATAGGCCCTGTAGCGCTTGCAGATATTTCGCAGCGCCAAGAAATTTCTTTGTCTTATCTTGAGCAATTATTTGCCCGTTTACGTAAAAATGGGCTAGTGAGTTCTGTTCGAGGTCCTGGTGGGGGCTATTTACTAGGACGTGAGGCCGATGTAATTTCAGTTGGCGATGTTATCAATGCGGTAGATGAATCTGTTGACGCTACTCGGTGTCAGCGAAGCAATACTGGTTGTCAAAGTGGCATGCGTTGTTTAACCCATACATTGTGGTCAGACTTAAGCGCACGAATTGAAGAATTTTTAAATAATATTACCTTAGCTGAACTGGTTGAAAAGTCGGACGTTAAAGCGGTCGCTCTTCGCCAAGAAAACAGCGTTAATGATGCAATTAAGCAGTTGGAAAATATTCAAGTAAGCTGTCAACTTTAAGGTTGACCTGCAGCGGAGAGAGAAATGAAGTTACCGATTTATTTAGATTACGCAGCAACTACGCCCGTTGACGAACGAGTTGCCAAAGAAATGATGCAGTGCCTGACTATGGACGGTAATTTTGGTAATCCAGCATCGCGTTCACACCGTTTTGGTTGGCAAGCTGAAGAAGTCGTTGACCAAGCACGTACTGACATTGCTGATTTAATTAATGCAGACCCACGTGAAATCGTATTCACATCGGGTGCAACAGAATCAAATAACCTTGCTATTAAAGGTGCAGCTCAGTTTTACAAGAAAAAAGGTAAGCATGTTATTACCGCTAAAACTGAACACAAAGCAGTTATCGACACATGTCGTGAGCTTGAGCGTCAAGGGTTTGAAGTAACCTACATGGACGTTGAAGAAAACGGCCTACTTGATCTGCAAAAATTAGCAGACACCATGCGTGACGACACCGTGCTTGTAAGTATTATGCATGTAAATAACGAGCTAGGTGTAATCCAAGACATCAATACTATTGGTGAAATGTGCCGCGAACGTAAAATTATGTTCCATGTAGATGCAGCACAAAGCGCGGGTAAAGTTTTAATTGACGTGCAACAAACCAAAGTAGATTTTATGTCATTCTCGGCGCACAAAGTATACGGCCCTAAAGGCGTAGGTGCTTTGTATGTTCGTCGTAAACCACGTGCACGTTTAGAAGCACAAATGCACGGTGGCGGCCATGAACGTGGTATGCGTTCTGGTACATTAGCAACTCATCAATTAGTGGGTATGGGCGCAGCATTTAGAATTGCAAAACAAGATTTTGAAAAAGATCACGCACACATCAGTGCGTTGCGTAAACGCCTAATCGACGGCATTTTAACGGATATGGACGAAGTGTACTTTAACGGCACGCAAGACCAATCAGTACCTGGTATTGTCAACATTAGCTTTAACTTTGTTGAAGGTGAGTCGTTATTAATGGCTGTTAAAGATATTGCGGTATCGTCAGGTTCAGCCTGTACATCTGCAAGTTTAGAGCCTTCTTACGTATTACGTGCATTAGGTCGCAACGACGAGCTAGCGCACAGCTCGATTCGTTTTAGTATTGGCCGTTTTACCACCGAAGAAGAGATTGATTACACCGTTGAGCTAATGAAAAACTCGATTGGCCGTTTACGTGAAATGTCTCCTCTTTGGGAAATGCACCAAGAAGGTGTTGATTTAGATTCAGTTGAATGGGCGCACCACTAATTAGTGGAGCCCATACCTAGCAGGTAGTGAGGATAGAATTATGGCTTACAGTGATAAAGTAATCGACCACGTAGAAAACCCACGTAACGTAGGTGCTCTAGATAAAAACGATCCGTCAGTGGCAACGGGTATGGTAGGCGCACCAGCATGTGGTGACGTAATGAAGTTGCAAATTAAAGTGTCAGCAGAAGGCGTGATTGAAGATGCAAAATTCAAAACGTACGGCTGTGGTAGTGCAATTGCTTCATCTTCACTGGTAACAGAGTGGGTTAAAGGCAAAACATTAGACGAAGCTGCAACTATCAAAAACACCGATATCAGCGCAGAGCTAGAATTACCGCCAGTGAAAATTCACTGTTCAATTTTAGCCGAAGATGCAATTCAAGCAGCAATTGCAGATTACAAAAGCAAACATACAAACTAAGAGATATTCATGGCAGTGACATTGACAGATGCGGCAGCAAACCGCGTACAATCATTTTTAGCAAACCGTGGTAAAGGCATTGGCCTGCGAGTTGGCATTAAAACGACGGGCTGTTCAGGTCTTGCTTATGTTCTAGAGTTTGTTGATGAGCTAAACGATGACGATGAAACATTTGCGGCCAAAGGCGTTACTTTAATTGTTGACGCTAAAAGCTTAGTTTATATCGACGGCACTGAGCTCGACTACACTAAAGAAGGCTTAAATGAAGGGTTTAAATTTAATAACCCTAACCAAGCCGATGAGTGTGGCTGTGGCGAAAGCTTTACCGTTTAAGCTCAAACTTGTTTTAAGATATAAATAAGCCCTGCCAGTTAATGTAGGGCTTTGTCATTTGTGAGAAGTTATGCGTTATTTTGAGTTATTTGCAATACCGGTTGACTACAATATTGACTTAGCAATGATCAACAAGCACTACTTAGAACTTCAACGTGCTGTACACCCTGATCGTCATGCTAATGCCAGCAGTCGTGATAAATTAATGGCCGTACAAAGTACCGCTGAAATTAACGACGCATTACAAACACTTAAGCATCCGGTTAAACGTGCAGAATATATGCTGAGCGAGCTGGGCGTTGATATTCGCGCTGAGCAGCAAACACTGCAAGATCCCATGTTCTTGATGCAACAAATGGAACTGCGCGAAGAGCTTGAAGAACTTCCCTCTGCAAGTGATCCAGATATCGCTATTGCTAATTTTGAATCACAAATAAAGCAATTAAAAGCCCAGTATAGCAACGAATTGGCTGAGCAACTTGCAAGCAACGATGAGCAACAATATCAACACGCTGCTGACAACATTCGCAAATTAAAATTTGTATATAAGTTACAAGACGAACTTGAACGCATTGAAGACAGTTTATTTGACGATTAATTACTTGCTGCAAAGCGAGCAACACGAGTTTAAAGAGCATTATGGCATTATTGCAAATTGCTGAGCCGGGGCAGAGCGCGGCACCACATGAACACAAATTAGCCATTGGAATTGATTTAGGCACTACAAATTCATTAGTGGCAACCGTACAAAGCGGCGAAGCACGCACTATTACTGATGAGTCAGGCGAAGCAATGTTACCGTCGGTTGTTCGTTATCAAGCCGGTGGTATTACTGTGGGTAGCGATGCGGCTCAAGCTGCAACACAAGACCCTGCAAATACACTTATTTCGGTAAAGCGTTTTTTAGGTAAAACACAGGCTGAAATAGAGCACAGCTACGGCCAATTACCGTATCAATTTTGTGAAGATAATGGCTCGCTTGCTATTCAAACTGAGGCTGGAAAAGTCAGCCCAGTTAAAGCGTCAAGCCACATATTAGCCGCGTTGAAAGCGCGTGCAGAACAAAGTTTTGGTAATCAAGAAATTTTAGGGGCTGTTATTACCGTTCCTGCGTATTTCGATGATGCTCAGCGTCAAAGTACTAAAGATGCCGCAGAGCTTGCTGGCATTAATGTATTACGCTTGTTAAACGAGCCAACAGCGGCGGCTGTTGCCTATGGTTTAGATTCGGGCCAAGAAGGTATCATTGCCGTTTACGACTTAGGCGGTGGTACATTTGATATTTCTGTTCTTCGTTTACACCAAGGTGTGTTTGAAGTAATGGCAACCGGCGGCGACTCAAGTTTAGGTGGTGACGATTTTGATTCACTACTCGTTGACTACTTTAAGCAGCAAACCGGTGTATCAGCGTTATCACCTTCGGTTTTACGTTTATTTATTAACAAAGCCAAAGCCTGTAAAGAAGCGTTAAGCCAATACGCAAAAGTAAATGTAGGGCTTGAATTTGACGGGCAAAACCACACGGTAGAAGTAACGCGCGAAACATTCGACGAAATGGCGATGCCACTGGTTAAAAAAACACTGCGTTCGTGTCGCCGAGCTGTTAAAGATGCTGGCATTGAAAACGAAGAAGTTTTACAAGTTATTATGGTCGGCGGTTCAACGCGTATGCCACTGGTACGCAGCCAAGTACATAGCTTTTTTGATAAAGAACCGCTAACCTCAATCGACCCTGACCGCGTTGTGGCATTGGGTGCAGCACTGCAAGCAGACGTGCTCATTGGCAATAAGCCAGACTCAGATATGTTATTGCTGGATGTGTTACCGTTGTCGTTAGGCCTTGAGACCATGGGTGGCTTGGTTGAAAAAATCATTCCACGCAATACCACTATTCCAGTTGCACGTGCGCAAGAATTTACTACGTTTAAAGATGGTCAAACGGCTATGTCGTTGCATGTATTACAAGGTGAGCGTGAACTGGTTGACGATTGTCGATCGCTGGCAAAGTTCAGCTTAAAAGGCATTCCACCTATGGCTGCGGGAGCGGCGCATATTCGCGTTACCTTTAAAGTAGATGCTGATGGTTTACTAAGCGTATCAGCCATGGAAAAATCAACCGGCGTTCAAGCAGAAATACAAGTAAAACCGTCGTTTGGTTTGTCTGACGACCAAGTTGCTAATATGCTTAAAGAGTCGATGAGTAACGCTAAAGTCGACATGCAAGCGCGTATGCTTAAAGAGCAACAAGTTGAAGCGCTTCGTGTAATAGAAGCAATGGAAGCCTCTTTAGCAGCTGATGGCGATTTACTTGAGCCTGAGCAACTAGCGGCGCTAAAAGTGGAAATAAACGAACTTGCAAAAGTACGCGAGAGTGCACAAGAGCCAAGCGAAATTAAAGCAGCCATTGAAAAAATGGACAATGCGAGTAGTGATTTTGCCGCGCGTAGAATGGATGCATCAATTAAAAAAGCCTTAACAGGCCAGTCAGTAGACAATATATAAGAGAGATTAGAATGCCACAAATTGTTTTTCTTCCCCATCCGGAGTTGTGTCCTGACGGTGCTGCAATAGAAGCGCCCGCTGGCGAAACGGTACTTGATATCGCGCTTAAAAATGGCATTAGCATTCCTCATGCCTGTGAAAAGTCATGTGCATGTACAACCTGTCACTTAGTGATCCGTGAAGGTTTTGACTCATTAGATGAAAGTGACGACCTAGAAGATGACATGCTAGATAAAGCTTGGGGTTTAGAGCCTGAGTCACGTTTAGGTTGCCAAGCAATCATTAGAGATGAAGACTTAGTGGTTGAAATACCTAAGTACAATCTCAATATCGTTAATGAAGAACACTAGTTTTTAATTAACGACTATTATATTAAAAGCCGCTGTTTGATACAGCGGCTTTTTTGTTTTAGGCGAAGATTTATGCCGCGCAGACAAATCTTTTGTAGACGTAGAGCTTTCTCAAGTTAGCCTTGCAGCGGCTCATTGTTTGATTTTTTAGTGATTTATTCACCACAGAGGGCACAGAGAAAGTGAGCAAAGGCAAAGGTTTAGTGTTATTTACCTTAACCCCTCGGTGTAGCGCGAAGCGCCTTTGTATTCTCTGTGGTGTAAATATTTTGTAGGCGGGGCTTTACGCCGCGCAAATGTGGTTAAAGGTAATAAAATTATGCACAAAGAGGTTAAGAGACGCTGCGCTTTTAGAGGAAGTGACAAAACAATTAATCACTCAGGCTAATGGTTAGTGCTTTCTCATTTTCTTCTCATTCACTTCTCTTTGTGCATATGCTTTTTAAAGCGGTTTTATTCCGCGTTTGTTAGTAATTTTATTTACCACAGAGATTACAGAGTGCGCAGAGGAAGTGAATAAATACAAAGGTTGAAGGTAAAGGGTTACGGGCGGCAGGTAAATTAAAATTAAAAAGTCTTGTAGCGTTAACCACAAGGCTTTTTTAATTTATCGAAGCCCGAAGCTCGAAGCTCGAAGCTCGAAACCCGAAGCCCAAAAACCAAAACCCATTTCGGAGGTATATTTTGAGTGATCTTATTTTTTCAGACTCGTTTATTAACGGTGAATTTTATCAAACCAACTCACGCTTTAGCGTTGATGATCCGGCCACCGAACAAAGTATTGTTGATGTAAGTGATATTGACGAGCAAGGCGTAAAAAATGCCATAACAGCAGCAAAAGGCGCTTTTGTAAAATTAAAAGCCACCAATGCGACCGAGCGAAGTGACACCTTGATGCGTTGGTATGATCTAGTGATAAAGCACAAACAAACCCTTGCTACACTTATGACTAAAGAGCAGGGAAAACCGCTTAAAGAATCGCTTGGTGAAATAGATTATGGCGCCGGTTTTATTAAGTGGTTTGCAGAAGAAGCTAAACGCAGCTACGGCGATGTGATCCCCGCCACCGATAACAGTCATCGTTTAACTAGCTTCAAGCAACCTATTGGCGTGGTAGCAGGTATTACGCCATGGAATTTTCCTGTTGCTATGGTGACTCGAAAAGTCGCGCCGGCTTATGCCGCGGGCTGTAGTTTTATACTCAAGCCTTCTGAGCACACACCATTATGTGCTATCGCTTTAGCTTATTTAGCTGATCAGGCTGGCTTTATTAAAGGTGCATTTAATGTGCTTGTGTCACAAGATGCCAAAAAGGTTGGCAAAATGCTGACAGACTCAGAGGTGGTACGTAAGTTTACTTTTACTGGCTCTACAGGTGTTGGTAGCCAATTACTTAAGCAATGTGCCGACATGGTTAAGCGTACCTCAATGGAATTAGGCGGCAATGCGCCGTTTATCATTTTTGATAATGCGGATCTGGATGATGCGATTGACGGGCTTATGGCGGCTAAATTTAGAAACAGTGGCCAAGCATGTGTAGCCGCAAACCGCATTTTTATTCAGCGTAGTGTTATCGATAAAGTATTGTCGAAAATTACGCCTAAAGTAGCTGCATTAAAAGTAGCCAATGGGTTTGAAGAGGGCGTAGATATTGGCCCGCTAATTTACCCAAAAGCGAAAGATAAAGTGCAGCAGCTTGTGCAAGATGCACTTGATAAAGGCGCAGACCTAATAGGGGATAACAGCAGTTTAGGCGGCAGCTTTCAAAACCCGCTCATTGTTACTAATGTAACGACTGAAATGGATATATACCACGAAGAAGTATTTGGCCCTGTGCTAACGGTCATCCCTTTTGATGAAGAAGCAGAAGTGCTTGCGCTTGCTAATGATGTGCCCTATGGTTTAGCCGCTTATTTTTATAGCCAAGATTTAAAACAAGTTTACCGCATTAGCGAAGGGCTTGAATTTGGAATGATAGGCGTAAATGAAGGGGTAATATCAAACCCCGTTGCTCCGTTTGGTGGGGTAAAACAATCTGGCTTAGGGCGAGAGGGTGGACACCAAGGACTTAATGAATACCTAGAAGAAAAGTACGTGTGTATTAAAATTTAATAGCAATCCGCGATTTTACGCTTAAGGTTCTTAGGCTGTGTTTCGGTAACGTTTGTTTATTACAATAATATGGCGAAATCATGAACTTTTCTTTTTGCTATTGATACAGCAAGGACTAAGTGCTACCTTTGCCACATATTTTTTGTTAATAAAACAACACTAAAAACCAAATAAAAAGTAAAAAAATTTCTATAAGTAGAAATGCCCCCGTGTGTAAATGCCACCATTTGGTGGCATTTTTTTTAGCCCCTTTTTTGGCGAACCTTATCGCTTCGGTCTAAAATTACTCTAACAATTGTAAACATGAACATCGACATGGCCAACGCACTTGGCGTAAATAGCGTGGCAGAAGGCGTTGAAGAAACGGCGCAATTCAATTACTTAAAACAACGTGGCTGCGACTTGTTTCAAGGCTATTTATTTTCAAAGCCACTGCCTATTGCACAGTGGAAAGAACGCCTTTAATAAACGGCAACGGAGCGCGGGCAACGGGCAACGAGTTTCGGGGAACCACCGCGTTTTAATTGTTTTGTAGATACCATCTCTCTTTATAGGCTTCAAGATCGTATTTAACTTTCTTGGATCTTAAACGCTTCTTGATTTTTTATTACACCAAAACATATATGAATGAGTTTACGCATATTGGCGCCAATGATTTGCATCGACGTTTTGCCATTATTCAGCAAGGCTATTTTTTGCTGTTGTATCTTATAATTCCACTGCCCAGCGACTACTGCTGCCATATAAAGTTTACTTCTTATTTTTGAGGGCCCTAGCTTGCTCATAGTTGTACGGCCCTTCATTTTCCCAGACTCATGCAGCCGCGGTATTAAGCCACAGTAGGCAGCAGCTTGCTTAGCTCTGCTGAAATTTTTAGCGGCGAATATATACGTCAGCTCCCGAGACATAACAGGCCCAATACCGGGGATTGTTTCTAGTAACGTTCTATTCTTCTTTAAGTCAGGAAAGCTATTTATGTGACTATCAATATCTGACTTAAGTTTTTTTATCTCATCATCTAGAAAGTTAATCGTTTCTTTTAATGATTGAGTGACTCGCTCAGATGTCGCATTAAACTCACTTGCTTCTAATCGATTCTGCTCTCGTTGTTTATTGGACTCCAATGCATCAAGTCGACGCAGTAAGGCTTTAAGCTCTCTAATTTCCTTTGCTTCAGGTTGCCAGAAGTTAACGGTTGATTGCTTAGCATAACCGTAGCTTGCAAGCATTATCGCATCTGACCTATCTGTTTTATGAACAACATTTAGAGCCTCAGCATATTTTTTTGCTTTGCTAGGGTTAGCGAGAATAATATTGAATCCTTGCTGGTATAAAAAGTACATTAACGGCTCATGGTAAACACCGGTTGGCTCTACCGTGATAACGATTTCCTCAGCTATAGTTTTGGTTGTACTTAAAAGCCATTGCTTAATTTCCCTGAAAGCTAGGTGGTTATTTTTAAATACTTTTGTTTTCTTTTTATTAGTGATTGGATCTCTCAGCCAACATAAATCAACTTTATCTTTACTGATATCAAAACCAATAAACATCATCTCTACTTACTCCCCTTGTACATACAGCATCAACTTAATCTAAGAGTGCTTGGATACCATTCAGTTTGTTGAGAATTGGAAGCTAGGGCTTAATCTACGGCTCAGTATCAAGTACTGGGCGGGGCTACAAGCTCACTAACTTCCGATGTAATAAATGATAGCTAATCATCTATTACAGAGAGATACAAGGCGGGGCTTTACGCCGCGCACATGTAACTTTTTTAAAGATTAAAGGCGAAAGGTTACGAGCGACGTGGCGCGGGTAAATTAAAATTTTTTGTAGACGTAGAGCTTGCTCACGTTAGCCGCAGGGCGGCTTATTGTTATATTTTTTAGTTATTTTATTTACCACAGAGGTAAAGAGAACACAGAGGAAGTGATTAAAGTGACTAGGTGCTAGGACTTATAGCCCGCTATCCGCCCGTGGCTTTTCTCTGTGTAGCGCGTAGCGCCTCGGTGTTCTCTGTGGTAAAAAATATTTTGTAGGCGGGCTTTACGCCGCGCACATATAGCACGGTGTTAGGGTTAAGAGTAGCCCGTTACACGCAGCTCGTGGCTTTTCTCGGTGTATCAAATAGATAAACTATAATTTGATTTTTAATAATGAAGTTATGAATTAACTTTGAATATTACTGAGGATACTTAGAAATAGTGGGGCGATTGACGGGGCTCGAACCCGCGACAACCGGAATCACAATCCGGGGCTCTACCAACTGAGCTACAACCGCCACATACATACACCTTGTTTGGTGTGGCGCGCATAATACATAATATCCCCATGCTTGTGAAGCAAAAAATCAAAAAAATTAAACTTATTTTAAGTATTCTATATTTAAGCTATTGGCAACGGGCAACGGGCAACGGGCAACGGGCAACGGGCAGCTCGAATCCCTAATCCCGCGCAAGATTTTCTTCTCTGCGTAGCGCCCCGGTGTACTCTGTGGTTCAAAATGGTTTGTAGGCGGTGGTTATCCCGCGCATTTTATTAAACCTGCGCGAGGTAAACTCCCGCCTACGGGCATAAAAAAAACCTTGCTATATTAACCGTAAGGTTTTTAAATTCCTCGAACCTTGTAAAACGCTGTTGCAAACACGTATTAAAGATTTACAATACAACAAACAATATCGCTAAACTGCTAAATAACACGATCAGGAGTTAATATGGATTCAATACTCAATTGGCTGAATGAAAATTCAGGCTTAATTTTACACTATGGTATTCAAGCAGTCATAGCGCTTGTTATATTTTTACTGGGTGGACGAATTGCTAAATTTTGTGCAAAGTTAACCGAAAAAGCATTCGACAAGAAAAAAGTAGATAAAGCGGTTTCATCGTTTGTCTCTAGTATTGTATATGCCATTGTATTTGCAGCCACTATTTTAATGGCGCTGTCACAAATTGGCATAGAAACCACGTCATTCATTGCGATTTTAGGTGCGGCAGGTTTAGCCGTTGGCTTAGCACTGCAAGGGTCGTTATCTAACTTTGCGTCAGGCGTATTAATTATTCTACTTCGCCCATTTAAATCAGGTGACTATGTTGAAGCGGGCGGTAAAGCCGGTACGATTAAAAAAATCGAAATATTCTCAACTGAAATGCGCACTCCTGACAACAAAGTAATTGTAATGCCAAATTCAAAAATCATGTCAGATGCAATCATTAACTACTCACGCGAAGCAACTCGCCGCGTTGACCTTGTGATTGGTGTTGGTTACGACGCCGATTTGCGTAAAGCAAAAGAAGTACTTAAATCAGTACTAGATAACGAGCCACGAATTTTAAAAGATCCTGCATATAACGTATCGGTTTCTGAACTTGCAGATTCAAGCGTTAACTTTATTGTGCGCCCGTGGGTTAAGTCAGAAGATTACTGGCCAACATATTGGTCGTTAATGGAAAACATTAAAATAGCGTTAGACGACGCAGACATTACCATTCCATTCCCGCAAATGGATGTTCATTTACATAAGCAAGACTAATTTTTAAAATATTTATTTTATTAAGGCAGCGATCATATGAGATTGGTTAGCATGTGCGCTGCTTTTTTTAATAAGTATACATATTATATTTACAGGGTTATTTTTTAATGAAACTTAAGCTTTTATCAATTTTAGTAGCAGCCTCAGCTACAACCAATGCATTTGCAGCAGAAGAAGAACAAAAAACCTGGGAAGTTACCAGTGAAGTAGGCGCTATTATTACCAGCGGTAATACCGAAACAACCACCCTAAAAGGCGGTATTAAAGTATTACATAACTTAGAAAATTGGAACAACGAGTATAAGTTAGACGGCATCTACAAAGAAGACGAAGTAGAAAACGAAAACGGTACTAAAGAAAAGCAGCGTACTAACGAAAAGTACTCTATTTCAGCGCAGGGTAATTACAAATTAAATGAGAAACACGCTCATTTATTTATTTATGGGTCGCACGTATCTGATTACTTTGGCGCATACCGAAGCGAGTCGGTTATTTCAGCGGGTTATGGTTTACGTTTATTAAACGAGTCAAACATGAAACTAAATGCTGAAATTGGTCCAGGTTATAAGTACTTTAAATACCCAGATGTAAGCGAAGAGGTTGATGAAAACGGCAACTCACTAGCGGGTGAATACGAAGGCGAAGTAATTGCCTTAGGTAAAGTAGATTTTAGCTGGAAAATTTCAGACAACGCCCGTTTTACTCAGTTAGTGTCTGTTGAATATGGTGATACAAACACTAAAACTCGCTCAGAAACCGCACTGCTGACTAAAATTAATGGCTCACTACAAATGAAAGTAGCCTACAATATCACTAATAACTCAGATGTTGCTGACGATAAAGAAGCAACTGATACAGAGACCTCATTAACATTGGTGTATAGCTTTTAACCAATAGCGGTTTTAATAACAATTATGTAATAAAAGAGGCGGTTGCCTCTTTTTTAATTACGCGAAAATGGTGTATAATTCGGGCATTATCGACTGTAGACCTAGGGAAATACCTACTCGTGAACGTTTTTAAACACTTATTTAGTGCTTTAGTATTAATATGTAGCTTTAGTGCATTAGCATTCACCCCGAGTGCGTCGCAAATAGAGCAATTTAAAAAGCTACCAAAGTCTCAGCAGCAGGCATTGGCAAAGCAGTACGGTGTTGATCTATCGGTAATAACTGGGTCAAGCCAATCAAGTAATCAACCTCAAGTTGAAGAACCAACAATCGGCCCTCGTTTAGTACAACAAGAGCAAGCAGCAAAAGCAGAACCATCAAAACAAAACCCTAATACAGTTAAGCCATTTGGTTATGAGCTTTTTGCAGGTGAACCTACTACATTTATGCCTAGCGAAACGTCAGCAGTACCCGATACGTATTTAGTTGGCCGAGGCGATCAGTTATTAATTAACTTTTATGGTAAAGAAAGCGCAAGTTTTGAAGTGATTGTTGACCGTGAAGGCCGCATTAATATTCCCGATTTAAGCCCTGTACAAGTAGCGGGTTTAACGTTCGCTGAAGTTAAAGAATTAATAAAAGTAAAAGTAGAGCAAGAAATTATTGGTGTTAAAGCGTTTGTATCGCTCGGCCAGTTACGCAGCATGCGTATTTTAGTACTTGGCGAAGCATACAAGCCTGGTAGTTATAATGTATCGTCTTTAACTACTGTATCGCATGCATTATTTGTAAGCGGTGGTGTGTCGGATATTGCTTCACTGCGTAACATTCAAGTAAAGCGTGCGGGTAAAGTAGTTGCTAATTTTGATTTGTACGACCTACTTATTCATGGCGATAGCAGTAACGATATAATTTTAAAGCCAGGTGACGTAGTATTTGTACCTTCAGTTGGTGCACAAGTAAAAGTAGAAGGCTTAGTGAAACGCCCAGCTATTTTTGAACTTAAAAAAGGCGAAACGGCGAAAGAATTACTAGCTATGGCTGGCGGCTTAAAACCTGGTGCCTATACTAAAAATGCCGTGGTAGAGCGTTTTAAAAACAACCGCAAAGAAGTACTTACCGTAGACTTTTCTGCTAGCAATATAAATTACATTCCGCAAGACGGCGATCGCATTCGTTTTAACACGGTAAGCGCACAATATAATAACGTTGTAAATTTAGTGGGGGCAGTAGTTCGCCCTGGCAGCTACCAGTGGTATGAAGGTAAGCGCATTTCCGACGTGTTAAAGTCGGTACGTGGTGATCTACTACAACAAGCTGATTTAAGTTATGGCTTAGTAATTCGTGAAATAAATATTAGTGGTGATATAGAAGTGCATCAGTTTGATGTTGCGCAAGCCATTGTAAAAAATGCTAAAAACGACTTAACCCTTAACGCAAACGATAAAATTATTATATTTAGTGAGTTTGAGCAAAAGCAGCAAGAGCAACTTACTTTATCAACTACAGGCTCAGGTACTAAAAAAGATAAATCTATTGAGCAAGCTGCTCAAGATGAAAATAGTAACGATTTAAGCGCTGATAGCTATTCACCATACAGCCGTAATAATTTACTAGCGCCAATAATTAAACAGTTGAAGCAACAAGCTTCAACGAATAAAGCAATACAACTAGTAGAAATTAACGGCAAAGTAAGTCACCCAGGGGTTTACCCTTTAACCGTAAATGGCCGTGTAGCTGACTTAATAACAGCCGCTGGGGGCTTGTTAGAATCGGCTTACACCAAAGAAGCTGAAATAACCCGCATGGTTGATGGCGATGCTTCACAAGTAGAACATGTAAAAATAAATCTTGAACAACTAATAGGTAGTAACGAAAGCAGCCTTGCTTTGCAAAGCAAAGACAGCTTAAATATTTTTGCAATTCCTAACTGGCAAGAAAACGTTAAGGTAACTTTAAAAGGTGAGTTTAAATTTCCGGGCACCTACACCATTCGCCGCGGTGAAACACTTAGTAACTTACTAGAGCGCGCCGGTGGCTTTAGTAATTTTGCAGAGCAAAATGCCGCTATATTTACCCGCTTATCGGTAAAGCAACAAGAGCAGCAACAGCTAGCACGTTTAGCAACAGAGCTGCGCCGTGATGTGGCATCAAAAAGCTTTCAAGACTCAGTCAGCACAAGTGCACTATCGTATGATGAAATGAACAAGTTACTCAATGACCTCGCAAGTGTAGAAGCATTAGGCCGTTTGGTAATAGACCTGCCGCTTATTCAAAATAACCAGCAAACCTTAGTGCTTCAAGATGGTGACACTTTATATGTACCTAGCAAACGCGACTCTATTAGTGTTGTGGGTGAAGTAAACTACTCAACCACCCACCTTTATAAAGCAGGCATAAGTGTTGATGACTACCTAGAACTAAGTGGTGGCTTAAAAGAACGCGCTGACGATGACCGTATTTATATTATTAAAGCCAATGGCGCAGTAAGCATACCTAACTCAGGTAATTGGTTTGCTCCAGGTAATGAGCAAATGCTAGAACCAGGCGACACCATAGTAGTGCCAATGGATGCAGGCCATATGGATAAGCTAACGCTGTGGAGCACTGCAACGCAAATACTTTACCAACTAGGCGTAGCAGTAGCTGCTATAGGCAGCCTGTAATGTAGGGTTATAAGCAACGGGTATCGGGCTGTGGGCTATTAGCTTAGGGCTCGAAACTCGTAGCCAGTGGCTCGCAGCTAAAATGTTTTTTAAAGCGGGGCTTTACGCCGCGCAAAGGTAGCAGCGACTTTATGTCGCGTCTATAGTGATTTTATTCACCACAGAGGGTAAAGAGCAGTTATTAGCTGTCATTTTTCAGCAAGCTTTTTCTCAGTGTAGCGCGCAGCGCCTCGGTGTACTCTGTGGTTCAAAATGATTTTGTAGGCCGGGCTTTACGCCTCGCAAAGGTAGCAGCGACTTTATGTCGCGTTAAAGTGATTTTATTTACCACAGAGGGTAAAGAGAAGCCGTTAGGGATTAAGGAAGTGACGAGTTGCGAGCTTCGGGGTTTAAATAGCCTGTAGGCGGGGCTTTACGCCGCGCAAACTTGTTTCTCAGTGTAGCGCGCAGTGCCTCGCGTGCTCTGTGGTTCAAAATGATTTTGTAGGCCGGGCTTTACGCCCGCAGGTGTTTACTTAAAGATTATGAACCTAGAACCTAGAACCTAGAACCTAGAACCTATTTTTTTATCAGACCGTAGGAACTGCAACCTAGGGGCGGAAGCGTGCCCGAAGGGCTAGACAAGCAAATAGTTTTGCTTTCAAGCTGGAGCGAGAGGAGCTCTGCGACGAACTAGAACGTGGAGCGTGCCTGAAGCTCGAAGCTCGAAACGTCTGTTAGTGATTTTATTCACCACAGAGGGTAAAGAGAACACAGTGGAAGAGATTAAAGGTAAAGGCTTTTATCAATATAAGCTTTTCTTCTCAGTGAAGCGCGCAGCGCCTCGGTGTACTCTGTGGTTCAAAATGGTTTTGTAGACGGGGCTTTATGTCGCGTAAATGTAGCAGCAGGTTTGGTGTTATGAGGAACGAGCTAAGGTTCCTAAAACCTAAAACAATAACTTGACCTAATGTTCTCGTTATTCAATTTTTGATAGCTGATAGCTGATAGCTGATAGCTGATAGCTGATAGCTGATAGCTGATAGCTGATAGCTGATAGCTGATAGCTGATAGCTGATAGCTGATAGCTGATAGCTGATAGCTGATAGCTGATAGCTGATAGCTGATAGCTCGCGGCCCGAAGCCACTCACTAGAACTTATGAGATTTAAATGGAAAACAACTCAAACAATCTAAACCAAGCAAATATGCCAATGCAAAATAACATTGCCGATGATGAAATCGATTTACGCGAACTCTTTGCGGTCATTTGGCAGGGTAAGTGGCTAATTATAGCAATTACAACTTTATTTGCTGTGGCTTCAGTTTTTTACGCCATTAATCAACCTAATATTTATAAGTCTGAAGCATTATTAGCTCCAGCAGAGCAAGAAGGTGGCGGCGGTTTGAGTGCATTGGCAGGGCAGTTTGGCGGTTTAGCGAGTTTAGCGGGTGTTAACTTAGGTGGTGGCTCAAGTAATAAAGCCCAATTAGCCATTGAGGTATTAAAGTCACGCCAATTTACCAGCGACTTTATTCAAAAGCATAACATTCTCCCAGATTTAATGGCCGCTAAAACATGGAATATGCAAACGAACACCATTGTATACGATAATGAAATATACGATGCTGAAAACAATAAATGGGTGCGTGAAGTAAAAGCCCCCTTTGCGCCTGAGCCTTCAATGCAAGAAGCGTATAAAGAATTTAGTAAAATTATCAGTGCCAACACAGATAAAGAAACCGGTATGGTTAAAATCTCAATAGAGCATGTTTCTCCTTATGTTGCACAGCAATGGGTAGATTGGTTAATTAAAGATATTAACCAAACCATGAAACAGCGTGATGTATTAGAGGCAATAAAAAGTACCGACTTTTTAACACAGCAGCTAGAGCAAACAAAAATTGCTGATATACGTGCGGTACTATACAAGCTAGTTGAAGAGCAAACTAAAACAATCATGTTTGCTAAAGTACGCGACGAATACGTATTTAAAACAATTGACGCAGCATTAGTACCAGAAGAAAAATTCAAGCCTAAACGCGCTCTAATTTGTGTGCTTGGCGTACTTTTAGGTGGAATGCTAAGTGTAATGATAGTATTGATCAGACACTATGTAGGTAACTCTAAATCCTAGAACCTATTTCTAGAAGGCCTATTGGGCACTTTTAAATAAAAGTACAAAAACAAGCAATTACAATGAGATAGTCTAAATTGACTGTCTCAATTTAGAAAAAAGTGTCTCAGTGGGTTGTAATAAAGCTGAGATACTAAATTGCAAAAATACAATTTAATGGTGAGCTTTTAATTTAATTAAACTTAGAAAGTTGATTTATAAATGCGCTTTTTATTTGAAAGTTTTCGAATTGTACATTAAATAATTTATATAAATGGAAGGTCAGTTTATGAGTCCGGAAGTTAAAGTAGTAGAAGCTGAAAAGTGCTCTTCCGTTAGTAACTTAGATGTAATGGAGCCTGTTTTTATTACGAATAGTTTTAAATCTAAATCAGAAGCGCTTAAACAAAGTGTCATTTATGTGTTTTGCCCTCCAGAAAGTGCTGAAAAAATTGGTAGTATTATTGATGACTATTCATTTGATATTGTAATTAATGATTACTCAATTAATGATTTTACTCAAAAAGTAGTATGCCATTATCAAAGTGCTCACTTAACTAAAGAACAGCGGCATTTTTTAGTGAATGCGACAGAATGCGGGGCATGGGTTGAGCCATTAGTAAGCTACCTTGATGATAGGCTCAAATATACAGAGGTACGCTTGCTGCATAGTAGTTATTTTTTGCATCAAAAAGCATTCTCTATCTTATCAAACCAGCGTACACAAATAATGAAGCGCGTGATAGATATATTTAGTGCAATTTTTCTTCTTTTGACAACATTGCCTTTATCCTTTATAGCAGCTTTGCTTATCAAAATTGAAAGTCCAGGGCCTGTTTTGTACAAGCAAAAACGTACGGGGCAATATAATAAAGAATTTAAAGTTTATAAATTTCGCTCAATGCGTAACGATGCAGAAAAAAATGGGGCTCAATGGGCATCAAAAAATGATGCGCGAGTAACTAAAATAGGTAAATTTATCCGTAAAACACGAATAGATGAAATACCTCAGCTCATTAATGTTCTACAAGGTACTATGTCTATAGTAGGTCCTAGGCCGGAGCGTGAGGTATTTATAAAAGACTTAGAGCAAGAAATACCTTATTACCGTTTTCGCCACGCAGTTAAACCAGGAGTTACTGGCTTAGCTCAAGTGAAATACCCATATGGTGCATCAGTTGAAGATGCAATATGGAAGCACAAATTTGATATATATTACATAAAACATCACTCTGTGTTATTGGACGTAAAAATATTACTTTTAACAGTTAAAACAGTTGTTTTTGGAATGGGGCGTTAAATGCAAGAATTAGTTTCTATAATAATGCCCTCATATAATGCAGAAAAGTTTATAAGGGAAAGTATTAATTCAGTACTTGAACAAACATATCAAAATTGGGAATTACTAATTACTGACGATGTTTCTAAAGATAATACCGTTTCGATAGTTAAACAATACACTAAAAATGATCCACGCATTCGCTTAGTTGAACAAAGTGATAATGGTGGCGCTGGCTTAGCTAGGAATGATTCAATTTCAAGAGCCAAAGGGAAGTACATTGCTTTTCTTGATTCAGATGATTTATGGGTACCTGAAAAGCTGCACAAGCAAATAAGCTTTATGCAAAAAAACAAAATACCGTTTTCATATACAGGTTATCAAAAGTTCACAGGCGACAAGCAGCTATTAGGGCAGGTAATTCCTCCAAGCGAAACAACATACAATGAACTGCTGAATAGTAATGTAATAGGTTGCTTAACTGCTATTTATGATTGCCAAGCGCTAGGCAAACAATATATGCCGACTATACGAAAGCGCCAAGATATGGCTTTATGGCTAAATATTCTCAAATTAACTCCTAAGGCTTATGGCATACAGGCATCACTGGCCTACTACCGAGTGGATGTAGGAATGAGCAGTAATAAAATTGAAATATTAAAATGGCAGTGGCGACTATATAGAGATGTAGAGCAGCTGAGCATTATCAAGTCTTTAAAACATTTTGTAATCTATGCCTTAAAGGGTTACCTAAAATACAAGAAGTAAGCGAACAATCATGGAAAACATACTTAAGCTAATCGGAAGAACAGAGCTTTTATTCAAAAGTGACATAGCAACTAACGAGCAGAAATTATCAGAAGTTGTGTCAAATTCAAAATTTCTTGTACTTGGTGGTGCAGGCTCAATAGGCCAAGCTGTTACAAAAGAAATTTTTAAACGGAACCCTAAAAAGCTCCATGTTGTTGATATTAGTGAAAATAACATGGTTGAATTAGTGCGTGATGTACGTAGTTCTTTTGGCTATATCGATGGCGATTTTCAAACATTTGCATTAGATATTGGCTCAGTTGAGTACGATGCATTTATTAAAGCTGATGGTCAATATGACTATGTACTAAATTTATCAGCACTTAAACATGTTCGCAGTGAAAAAGATCCATTTACGTTAATGCGTATGATCGACGTGAATGTTTTTAACACAGATAAAACAATTCAACAGTCGATAGACTGCGGTGCAAAAAAATACTTTTGTGTTTCTACAGATAAAGCAGCTAATCCCGTTAATATGATGGGTGCATCGAAACGTATTATGGAAATGTTTTTAATGCGTAAAAGCGCAGACATCTCTATTTCTACCGCGCGATTTGCAAATGTGGCCTTTTCTGATGGTTCACTTCTGCACGGTTTTAATCAGCGTATACAGAAACAACAGCCGATAGTCGCTCCTAGTGATATTAAGCGGTATTTTGTAACACCTCAAGAATCTGGTGAGTTATGCTTAATGTCGTGTATTTTTGGTGATAATAGAGATATTTTCTTTCCAAAACTAAGCGAAGCCCTGCATTTAATTACTTTCGCAGACATTGCTGTTAAATACCTAAAAGATCGCGGTTACGAACCTTTCCTATGTAAAACCGAAGATGAAGCACGTGAGCTAGTAAAAACCCTACCTGCTCAAGGAAAGTGGCCATGCCTATTCACTGAAAGTGACACCACAGGTGAAAAAGATTTCGAAGAGTTCTTTACGGATAGCGAAACATTAGACATGGAGCGCTTTGAAAACTTAGGGATCATTAAAAATGATGCGATTTTCGAACAAGCATTATTAGCCGAATTTGAAGAAACAATCACGCAAATGAAAACTAATAAAGCTTGGACAAAAGACGAAGTTGTCTCACTTTTCTTTAAAATGCTTCCTGATTTTGGACATAAGGAAACAGGCAAATATCTCGATGGTAAAATGTAATTAGGCAGAAATATCATGACTAAACAGCTTGTTTCATTTGTAAAAGAGCTCTACCAAACTAACGAGTTTATTCCTCTGCATGCGCCAACTTTTTCAGGGAATGAACAGCAATATGTTGCCGAAACTATCAGTAGTACATTTGTGTCAAGTGTTGGTAAGTTTGTAGATGACTTTGAAAAGCATATTGAAACTTACACCGGAACAGCAAAAGCTGTTGCTACTGTAAATGGTACCGCAGCATTGCATGCCGCATTGTATATGGCAGGAGTAAAAAATAACGACATCGTTATTACGCAAGCGCTTACTTTTGTTGCAACATGTAATGCATTACATCACATGGGGGCCGAACCCGCTTTTGTTGATGTATCACCAACTAGTTTGGGTTTATGCCCTAAAGCGCTAGCAACATTTTTAGAGCAACATGCAGTATTAACCGAAACTGGACCAGTGCATAAACACACTAAACAGCGCTTTCAGGCCGTCGTGCCAATGCATACATTTGGCCATCCTGTTGAGCTTGATGAGTTAGTTAGAGTATGTAATGAGTGGCAGATTGTTTTAGTAGAAGATGCAGCAGAAAGTCTCGGCTCTTTCTATAAAGGTAAGCACACAGGTACATTAGGTGACTTTGGTGCTATTAGCTTTAATGGTAATAAAATTATCACCACTGGTGGTGGTGGTATGGTTTTATGTAAAACTTTAGTGTCGGGGCAGCAAACAAAGCACATAACCACCACGGCTAAGGTTCCTCATCCGTATGAGTTTTTTCATGATGAAGCTGGTTTTAATTACCGTATGCCTAATTTAAACGCAGCCCTTGGTTGCGCGCAAATGGAAAGTCTTAGCGCGTTTATCGACAATAAACGACAACTAGCAAATTTATACCAAGATTTTTTTAAAGGAACTGATTTTCAGTTTGTAACAGAGCCCACCTATGCGAAATCGAACTATTGGTTAAACGCTATTATTTGTCCAAATCATAGTGAGCGAGAAAAGCTTCTCAAGCATACTAATGCTGATGGAGTTATGACAAGGCCAATATGGCAACTAATGCATAGATTACCTATGTTTAAAAATTCGCTACATGGAGATTTAACTCACTCTGAGTTTATTGAAGCCCATTTAGTTAATATACCAAGTAGTCCAAGAGAAAGGAGATATTAATGTTGGTTTGTATTTTAGGAACCGGTGTCATGGGTACCGGAATTGCGACCTTATTTTGTTTATCACAAGATGTGAGTCGAATATTGCTCTGGGGAAGAAGCCAAAGTAAGCTAGATACTAGTTATATTAAAATCAAAAAAGAAATTAGTAGATTTGCAAGGAAAAATAAACTTTCTCTTGATGAAGAAGAGTCGCTTCTTTCAAAAATATCATTTGAAACAGAATTTAGTCAACTTCGTGACTGCGAGTTATATATAGAAGCAGTAGCTGAAGATTTTGATGTGAAGTCGCAACTTTTTTCTGAGTTAAATGCACACATACCTGATACAGCTATAGTTGCAACAAATACTTCATCATTATCAATAACTGCCTTGGCTATGAAAGTGAGTGTTCCCGAAAACTTTATAGGAATACACTTTTTTAATCCTACATCCGTGATGTTACTAGTTGAAGTTATAAAAGGACTGGTTACTTCGAAAGAGACTCTGAATAAAGTTATTAAGTTAGTAGAAACGTTAGAAAAGAAGCCTGTGATAGTGAATGAATCTCCTGGTTTTGTTGTAAATCGAATGCTTATACCTATGATAAATGAAGCAATTGCTATTTACTCTGAAGGTGTTGCTACCAAAGTTGACATTGACAATGCAATGAAATTTGGCGCAAATCACCCGATAGGTCCACTAGCTTTATCAGATTTAATTGGAAATGATGTTTGCTTATCTATTATGGAGTCTCTTCATAAAGAAACGGGGGATCCTAAATATAGGGCACATACACTACTTCGGCAGTATGTAAGAGCTGGATTTCTAGGTAGGAAAACGAAGGTAGGTTTTTATGATTATTGAGGATGGTATAGAGTTTATTGATATAGATAATAAAAAAGAGCTTTTGGGTTATTACCCAAAGATTGCACTTCTTTTTGAAGAATCATTTAATAGACCTTTAGACAAAGAACTTTGGGATTGGGCATATTTAGATAATCCATTCGGTCAGCCTTTAGTTTCAATTGCTATGGTGGAAGGTAAAGTTGTAGGTCATTATGCACTAGTGCCGATGAATTTAGAAAATGATTCATCTGAGTTATCTGGCTATTTATCTATGACAACAATGGTTGCTGTTGACTACCGTAGACATAAACTCTTTCAGAAGTTAGCTGAAAGGGTCTATATGAAAATAGAAAAATCACTTTTACCAACAATAGTTTTTGGTTTTCCAAATGATAATTCAGCTCCCGGTTTTGTCAAAAGACTCGGTTGGAAAATTTCAGAAGATTACAAAGTTGTAAGTTTAAAGCCTGAACAATTTGAGAGTGTGGCTTCTTTTCTTGATAAGCATTTGACTGAAGATTTTTACACTTTAAATATAGATTCAGATGTAGTTAAGAACTGGCGTATATCAAAACCGAATCAAGAATGGGGTTATAAAAATGGTTTTGGCTTAAAAGAAATTGAAAATGGCTATGATCTTATGCATGTCAATTGTGCTGAATCTTTTAAAAAAAGCAAAGTAAATACTCCAGTAAATATGTTGTTAGAGATAAATAGTGAGCTTGAGCAAGAAGATATAGAAATTTCTTTCCCCTACAGATTTGGTTATAGATTATTTAACATTAATAAAGAACCAAAACTGTTCGTACAGATGTCAATGTCGGATATATTTTAATGAAAATTTTAGCACTTACTTCAATTAGGTCTGAATATGATTTAATGTCGCCTCTTTTTTTTCAATTGAAAGATGATCCTGATACTCAATTGAAATTATTAGTAGGGGGCGCGCACAATTCTCCGACGTTTGGTTACACTTGTAAAAATATTATAGATGATGGGTTTGAAATTTTGTTGGAGGTTGAAAGCTTACTTGATACAAACTCAGGTTCAGGGCGTTTGAAAAGTGCTTCATTATTATTGCTGTCATCGATCGACATTGTTAAATCCTTTTCTCCAGACCTTATTATATATGCAGGTGACCGCGAAGAAGTAATGATAGGTGCTCTGTTAGGTGGATATTTAGGGATACCTACATTACATCTATACGGAGGTGATCATGCTGCGGATGGGCATATAGATAATCCTATTCGGCATGCTGTTTCTAAACTCTCTACGTGCCACTTTGTATCTACGGAAGAGCATAAACAGAGATTGCTGCAGCTTAGAGAGCCTGAATACCGTATCTTTAATATTGGTAGCATTGCCTTAGATAAGTTTAGATTGGTAGAAACCAAAAGTAATATTATTGATGAAGTTGCTAAAAAGAAAATAAATAAGCCTGCCGCAATATTTATTTATCACCCTATAGAAAGTGAAATTACTAATTCCCATAGTATAGTAGAGAATACTATCATATCTGTAATTGAAAAGGGTTATCATTGCTTTGTAGGCCTACCTAATTCAGACCCAGGCAATAATCAAATACGAAATGTAATAAAAACACTTGCAAATAAAAATAGTAACATTACTGTTTATGGTAATTTAAGCAGAGAAGACTTTGTTAGTTTGTTCAAGTCATCATCGTTGATTATTGGTAATTCATCTGCTGGGCTTTTAGAGGCTGCAAGCGTTCCTATACCTTGTATAAATGTAGGGGAGAGGCAGTTTGGTCGTGCGTGTGGCTGTAATGTTGTATTTGTAAAAGCTCAAATATGTTCGATAAAAAATGCATTGGATACTGTATCTAGCAAAGAATTTAAAGAAAACATTAGAAAAATGGTAAATCCTTATGGAGATGGTTTTTCTGCAAATAAAGCATATTCATTGATCAAGACAATAGATTTTAAAAAGATGCTTGCTAAAAAAGAGGATCCGCTTTGTGATTAACCTTAAAACTATTTTAATAGTGGCCCCACATGCAGACGATGAAACATTAGGCTGCGGTGGAACAATATTGAGATATATAAAAGAAGGACATGAAGTCCACTGGCTACTAGTTACAGGGATGAAAGAAGAATTCGGTTTTTCAACTGAACAAATAACAATAAGAAATAAAGAAATTGATAAGGTGAACAAACTTTATGGTTTTAGTAGTCTAAATAAACTTAATTTTCCACCTGCAGCACTTGAAAAGGTAAGTAAAGGAGAGTTAATAGGTGCTATTTCGAAAGTTGTTAACGCAATAAAACCAGATGAAGTTTTTACTACTTATCGAAATGATGCGCATAGCGATCACGAGATTGTATATGATGCAGTTATGTCATGTACTAAATCTTTTCGTTACCCTTTTGTTAAAAGAGTTTTGGCATATGAGACTATTTCTGAAACAGATTTTGGCTTAAAGCCTGAAGATGGTGGCTTTAGGCCAAACACTTTTATTGATATAGGGCCTTTTCTGCAAGAAAAATTGAATATTCTTGAAGTATTTGAATCAGAAGTAGGTGAGTTTCCTTTTCCTAGAAGTCGAAAGTCTTTAGAGTCTTTAGCATTTGTTAGAGGGGCGCAATCGAATTGTAATGCAGCCGAGGCTTATTTTTTGATCAAGGAGGTAATATGAAGACATTAATCATTGCAGAAGCGGGTGTTAATCATAATGGCAGCGACGAATTAGCTTTTTCACTTATTGACGCTGCGCATCAAGCTGGAGCCGATATAGTTAAATTTCAAACCTTTAAAGCTAAAAATTTAGTAACTGAAGAAGCCGAGCAGGCAGAGTATCAAATTACTAATAGTGGTCAAAAAGAGACCCAGTATTCAATGTTAAAGCGCTTAGAATTGAGTTACGAAACACATCATAAACTAGTTAAATATTGTAATGATTTAAACATTGAGTTTTTATCTACCGCATTTGACTCAGAAAGTCTTTCATTTTTAGTTGATGATTTAGGTTTAACCCGACTTAAGCTGCCTTCCGGTGAAATTACAAACGCACCATTAGTGCTTGAGCATGCTAGAACCGGCTGTGATCTAATCGTATCAACAGGTATGGCAACACTTTCTGAAATAGAACTAGTGTTATCAGTGATTGCTTATGGTTATTTAAATCCTAAAGGTAACCCTACGGATGAAGCACTACAAACAGCATACTTTTCAGAGCAAGGTAAACAGTTACTTAAAGACAAAGTTACGCTTCTACATTGTACAACCGAATACCCAGCACCATTTAATGATATAAACTTAAATGCCATGGATACACTGAAAGATGCGTTTAAGTTAGAAGTGGGTTATTCAGATCATAGTGCTGGTATAGTAGTGCCTATTGCTGCTGTGGCTAAAAGTGCTGTGTTAATTGAAAAACATTTTACTTTAGATAAAGCTTTGCCTGGGCCAGATCACAAAGCATCGCTCAACCCAATTGAATTAAAAGAAATGGTTGATGGTATTCGTATTGTAGAAAATATATTGGGTGATGGTATTAAAGGGCCTCGGCCATCTGAAGTCAAAAACAAAGTCGTTGCGCGTAAAAGTTTAGTTGCAGCACAAGCAATTAAACAAGGAGACATATTGACTGAAAAACATATTTCAGTAAAACGACCTGGGGGCGGTATTGCACCAATTAATTTTTGGAAATTATTAGAGACCCCGGCCACTAAAGATTACTCCGTTGGTCAATTAATTGATGAAAAATAAACCTCTTGTAATGATTGGTGGCGGAGGCCATGCCGCCGCTTTGCTGGAAATCCTTTTACTACAAGGAAGAGATATTATTGCTGTTGTCGCACCCGAAATAACAGCAAGCAAGGCATTATTTAAAGATATTAAGCATTTTAAAGACGATAATTCTATCTTAGACTTTGCCCCTGATGAAGTTGAACTTGTAAACGGCATAGGTGCAATGCCTGATTCTGGACTAAGGACCAAGATCCATATAGAGTTTAAAAGCAAATCTTATGAATTTGCTACAGTTATTGCAAGCTCAGCTAATGTGTCTGTATATGCAACCATTGCACGTGGAGCGCAAGTTCTTGCAAATGCTACAATATGTATAGGAAGTGAAATTGGTTTTGGAACTATAGTAAATACTTCAGCTAGCATTGATCATGATTGTAAAATAGACACATTTTGTCACATTGCACCCGGTGTTATAATGAGCGGAAACGTTCACGTGAAAGAATCTGTTCATATTGGAACTGGTGCAAAAATTATAAATGGTATTCAAATAGGTAAAAACGCAATAATAGGTGTTGGTGCCAATATTTTAAAAACACTCCCAGACTCAGCTATCGCTTACGGAACAAGACCATGCATAAAGCTGGAAGGTAGATTATGACAATAAATTTTGAAAATATTTTGATTTCTCCAGATGTCAAAATACGAGACGCGCTAAAAGTAATAGACAAAGAAGCGATACATGCTGCTTTAGTCGTTTTAGAGTGTAATAAGTTAATTGGCTTAGTAACCGATGGAGATATCCGTCGAGGGTTAATTAACGGAATTGGACTTGATGAATCTGTGATTGAGGTAATGAATACTTCCCCAATGGTTGCTATATCTTCTATGTCTAACGAGGCATTAAAGGGAATGATGCAAAAAAAGAAAATTTTGCTTCTACCTATTCTTGATGATAATGGCCGACTTGTTAATGTAAAAACTTTACATGAAACACTTGAGGTTGAAAGGCGAGATAATCCTGTATTTTTGATGGCAGGAGGTTTTGGAAGTCGATTGCGCCCGCTTACAGACAAGTGTCCAAAGCCTATGCTTAAAGTGGGAGGGAAGCCAATGTTAGAAACGTTAATTAATCATTTTAAAAGTCATGGTTTTTATAAGTTTTATATTTCAACTCACTATTTACCAGAAGTAATCATGGATTACTTTGGTAATGGTAGTCAGTACGATGTAGAAATAACATATGTACATGAAGATTCCCCTTTAGGTACCGGTGGCGCACTTTCGTTACTCCCAAAGTCAATTCCTAAGCTACCTCTTATTATGATTAATGGAGATATCCTTACAAACGTTGACTTTAGGAAGGTTCTTGATTTTCATAATAAAAACCAATCCAGTGCTACGATGTGTGTTCGTGACTACGAGATTAAAGTACCTTTTGGAGTTATTGAAGGTGAAGGTAATGATATTTCAAAATTAGTTGAAAAACCAACTTATCGTTACTTTGTAAATGCAGGCATATATGTAATTTCAAATAAAGTAATTGAGTCTCTATCAATTAATGAGCACTTAGATATGCCAACATTATTCGAAAATTTGAAAGAAAAAAACAAGAAGATTTTGAAGTTTCCGATACATGAATACTGGTTAGATGTTGGTCGTCATGATGACTTCAATCGTGCACAAATAGATATTCATGATCTTGGGGTGCTTTAATGAACAGTAAAAAGACCATTTTAGCGATTATACCGGCTAGAGGTGGCAGTAAACGCCTTCCAGGGAAAAACATCTTACCATTAGCAGGTAAACCAATGATTAATTGGTCAATTGAGGCCGCGAAAAATATACCCTCAATATCCCGAGTAGTTGTAAGTACAGATTGTGAGGTAATCGCAAATATAGCTAGAACGGCTGGTGGAGAGGTTCCTTTTTTAAGACCTGCTAGTATATCGTCCGATAAAAGTAGTAGTTTGGATTTGGTTTACCATGCACTTGAATATTTTAAAGGTAAAGGGGAATATTTTGATTACGTACTATTACTGCAGCCGACATCGCCTTTGCGCTCATCAGATGATATAGAAGGTGCGATAAATTTATTAAATACTAAAAGTGCTGATTCAGTGATATCTGTTTGTGAATGTGAGCACTCTCCACTATGGGCAAACACATTGGATGATTCATTATCTTTAAAGAATTTCCTTCCTAAACATGTTCAAAATATACGCAGTCAAGATCTACCACAATATTATCGATTAAATGGTGCAATTTATTTAGCTAAAGTCGAGCAGTTTCTGAAAGAAGGTGTTTTTATGACAGGCAACAGCGTAGCTTATAAGATGGATAGGCATAGCTCTGTAGATATCGATACAAAATTAGACTTTATAATTGCTGAAACCATTTTGCGAGAAAAAATATATGAATAAAATACTTATTATTGGAGCTGGGCAGTTAGGAAGTAGGCATTTGCAAGGTGCTTTGCAGAGTACCTTACAACTTAGTATTACGGTTGTGGATCCATCAAGCGAATCTTTAAATGTTGCAAAAGAAAGAGCTGAACAGATCACAATAGTAAACTCAAAAAGTAAAGTACAATATATTCAAAGCCTACCAAGCAAAGAGTCTTTCGATGTATGTATTATTGCAACCTCTGCACCTGTGAGAGCAAAGGTTACAGCCAGCTTACTTGCCGAAAATAAAGTTTGTTATATTATTTTTGAAAAGGTACTGTTCCAAGCGCTGCATGAATATACAGAAGTTGCAGCATTGCTTAAAAAACATAACGTAATTTCTTGGGTTAATTGCCCTCGAAGGCTTTCCCCCTCTTACCAGCAAATCAAAGAACTGTTAAATGCCGACGAACCACTTTCTATGAAAGTTTCTGGCAGTGGCTGGGGAATGGCATGTAATAGCATTCATTTCATCGATTTGTTTTCTTATCTATGTAGTGAATCAAATTTACAAGCAACTGAGAGTAATTTAAATGCAGAGTTATTAGAAAGTAAAAGATCTGGTTTTTACGAGTTAACAGGTAAAGTAAAGTTTATGATTGGCAAGCATTCCTTAGAGCTTGAGTGTACAGCGACTGATGAAGTAGCAATACAAGTATCTGTTTTATCGAATTCTAACACGATAAAAGTTGATGAAATTGAAGGTATTATTAATGCGACAGGTACTTCATTGGAGCAAAAATTTAAGCACGAGGTGAAGTATCAAAGTGAGTTAACGGGTTTAAATATTGATGAGATACTAAATACCGAGACTTCATCATTAACGCCTTTTAAAGAGTCATGTCAACTACATACCCCTATGATTGAACTATATCTTAGACATATAAATAACGTGCTAAATAAAAGCTTATTAGCGTGTCCAATAACATAAAAGGATAACAAAATGATTTGGTTAGTTGGCTCAGGCCCTATGTCTATTGAGTATGCAAAAGTTTTAGATGCTCAAAATCGCGATTATCTCGTTATTGGCCGTGGTAAAGTATCTGCAGAAGAGTTTACCAACAAAACAGGTAAAGAGGTTATTCAAGGCGGACTTGAAGGGTTTTTAGAAACAGCCCCTGCATGCCCTGAAGCTGCAATAGTTAGTGTAGGTGTTGCGCAGTTATATGCAACTACTAAAAAGCTAATGCAACACGGCATAAAACACATATTAGTTGAGAAGCCAGGCGGAGTAACATCAGAAGAGCTAAACTCTTTACATGAGCAGAGTATTAAAGTTGCTTGCGATGTCTTTATTGCTTACAACAGGCGATTTTTTGCTTCAGTTATAGCGTTAAAAGAAAGATTGAAAAGTGAAGGCGGTGTAACATCGTTTAACTTTGAGCTAACAGAGTGGGCACATGTTATTGAAAAATTAGATAAGCCCAAAGATGTATTTAGTAAATGGTTTTTAGCTAATTCTACCCATGTAGCTGATCTTGGTTTTTATTTAGGAGGACAACCTAAGGAAATGGCTAGCTTTGTTTCTGGTGGGTTAAATTGGCACCCTGCATCTTCAGTCTTTTCTGGGGCTGGTATTAGTGAAACCGGAGCATTGTTTAACTATGCTGCTAACTGGGAGTCGGCCGGTCGTTGGAGCGTTGAGGTGTTTACTAATAAAAATAGGTATATATTAAAGCCAATGGAATCGTTATTAGTACAAAAAAGAGGAACGATACCTCAGCTAAGTGTCGAAATAGATGACTCATTAGATAAAGAGTTTAAACCTGGGTTATACCAACAGCTATGTGCATTTTTACAAGGGGATATAACAAATCTTTGCTCATTAGATGAGCAGCGTAAAATGTGTAGTATTTATAATAAAATGGCAGGTTATGAGTAAGTATCAAGAGTGTGGGTTAAATGTTTTTTATGTGGAGTCTCCTGGGCAGTTAATAAATGCCATGGAGGCAATATATAAGTTTCAAAATAAATGGAAGTTACTCATCCGCTTGAATGGTGATTTAGTAAATGATAAGCAAATAGAAAAAGTACTTAGTTTTTATATGGGCAAAAGTGAACAAGTATTTACAAGTGGAGAAGTTTTAAGAGTTTACTCATTCATTGGGTTTATAACTACTTTTTTGAGTATTTTATTATTTAATAGGCCAGCTAAAAAATATGTTGGTTGTCATAAAAGTAGGTTTTTAAAACCTTTCCATTTACTAAGAGTTTCAATGACTTTAATGGATGATGGAATTGCTACATTAGCTTATTTAAATAGGCTTGAAAATGAAAAAAAAGGATTTATTCAGCGAGTGTTTTCCACTCTTAACACTATGGATTTATTTACTGCACTAGATTTATCTAAATTTGATGTGGGAAATGTAACTGTCGAAAAACATAATTTTAGCTTTTTAAAAAGTTTAATGACAGCCAATAATGACTCATCAAAGATCTATTTTTTTGGTGCTAAGTACATAGAGGTAAAGATACTTAGTGAAAAATCATACGAAAAATTATTAACTCAAATTATAAATGTTTATAGAGGAAAAGACGTATACTACCTCCCTCACAGGGGGGAAGAGCGAGCTAGGTTAAACAGGTATAAATCAATTGGCTTTAAAGTTTATGAGCCTGATTTTCCGTCTGAGTTAGAGCTCGTATTAACTGAAAGCAAACCGACTGTCGTGGCCGGTTTTTTTACAGCTTCGTTATTTACTACTAGTGTAATTTCACCAACTACGCAAGTTACGTCGTTTAAAATACCTAACTCTCTAATTAATACCACATCACTAAATTATATTTATGACCACTTTTCGTCATTTTCTAATATCTATGAATTAGAACCGTGAAATGAAAAAGCTTTTTACATTAAGTTTAATTACACTAGTATCATCTAGTGTTGCATTCTTATTTTTACCTTATATTTCTGCAAGCCTTTCAATGGTATCTTTTGCTGATTATTCTTTTTTGTACTCTTTGAGTGCAGTTTTGTCAGGCGTTTATATATTTGGTACAACAGCTAGTTACTCATTGGCTGCGGCTGAAGAAAATGATGTGTATGCATCTGATTCTTTGCAAATGTTCTTCAGCGTAAATGTGCTCTTAAGTGTGATTGCTTTTATTGTCACGCTAGTTGCGATAATAAGTTTTAACATTTCTTGGGCTCTGTTAGCCCTGCCCATATTAATTTCAGGTAGAAGTATTTTTCAGGTTACATCACATTATTTTAGAGTTCATAAGAACACCTCTAAATTTGCTTATTATCAAATAATCACCTTAACAGCATCTTTTTTAGTACCTTTATTGTGCAGTGAGCTGATCGATGGATTCTCTGGAGTAGACTTTATTGCGGTAATGGCAGTTATATTATTGATAGCTGCGTGTGTTGGTCTTGGGATTTTATATAATGCTGGTCTTTTGAGGTTTGCCTTAATAAACCCTATAAAAGTTACATTTTTTAGGTTTGGTTTGTTTGCAGCACTACATTCATTAGCGGCAGCCCTAATAACCATTATGGATAGGTTTATCTTAATTGGGGTTATAGACAAAAATACATTCGCGCTTTATGCTCTTGCAGCAACTCTAGCATCAGCACTAAGCTTATTTTTTACTATAGTAAATCAAAATATAGCGCCCGACTTCTATGCAAAAATGAAGGTAACGGGCGATAAAATGAAAGTGTTTTATCAATACCTTTTAGTATACTTTGCCATTCTAGTTATTGCTTTTGGTTTATATCAGGGGTTGATTAGCTATGTTGTAGATGTGTTTTTTCCTAAGGAATATGCAGGGGCTGTCAAGTTTGCGAGAATACTAGCATTCGCTTCACTTATTCAAGGAGCGTACTTTTTTGGAGCGTCAGTATTAATGTATTTTAATTTATCTGAAAAGCTCTTTAAAATTACGATTATTCTTGGTGGTATTAGTATTGTTTTTGGCATTAGTGCCTATAACTTTTTTGGTATATCTGGCGTGATATATAATTGTATTTTAATTTGGTTTTTATATACTTTAAGTGCCTATTTTGTAGGTTACAGAGAGCTAAAACGTGTAGTTAATTCGGAAATAGTATGTTCATAATAAAAAGTTTACTGAGGTTTTTTTATCAACTTATAGCGAGAGCGAGAATAGGTTCGTATAAAGAAGCGCCTAGAGTAAACGGCTTCACCCTGTTGACAAAAAAAACGCATTTAGGGGCTAATGTTAACTTTAATGGCTTTAGGGTTTATGGTAATGGAAGCGTGACGATTGGCGACAACTTTCACAGTGGTTCGGGTTGTTTTATTATCACTCAAGTTCATAACTACCAAGGTAAACGTATTCCTTACGACAATACCTATTCATATAAAACAGTAACGATACAAGATAACGTATGGTTTGGGATGAACGTATCGGTACTTTCAAATTGTGTAATAGGAGAGGGGGCTATAATTCAGGCAGGCTCGGTAATTGTGAGTGATATTCCTAAATATGCAATAGCAGGGGGGAACCCTTGTCGAGTTTTTTCATCTAGAGATGTAGAGCATTACCAGCGATTAAAGGCGCAAGGGAAGTTCCACTAAATGGTAAGAGGTAAATTACTTAACAAGATATTTTTTATCTTTTTTGTGTCTTTCTTCTTCCAGCAATTTTGGTTAGTAAATATAGGCACGCCATTAAAGCCATATATGTTGCTGGTGATTTTAATCTCACCAGTATTATTTTTTATCCCCAAAATTAAAGTTTATTCACCAAACCTACTTGTATTACCCTTTTTATTTTTTTTATACATGCTTTTTAGTTTTTACCAAGCAAAAAATTTTAATTTAGTAATAGTTAGATTTATCGGAATTGCACTATTAATTATTGCTTACTTAATTTTAGTTATTTCATCTAAGCACATCACATTAGAATCGTTTTATACTTTTATTAAAAAATTCTCTTATGCGTATTTAGGTTTTAGCCTAGTTTACTACTGTATGGGGCTTGCTGGGTTGTTGCTATTTGGCATGGAACTAGATGGCGATAGAAAACTATTTGGCTTATACATGGAAGGAGTACTTCCTAGGCTAAGAGGTGGAGCAGATAGCCCTAATAACTTTGTGCTATTACTGTTACTTTTGAATGTGGGCTATTTAGTTAGCGCAAGTATGCTTAATAAAAAAATAAGTTCAATTATTATGCTATGTTCAGCCTTATGCTTACTATTAACAATTTCAGTAACTGGCTATGCAGCTTATACATTACTTGTAGCTATTCTTAGTTTAAGAAAAGTTAAATATTTACTGAGTTTAATTATTTTCTTCTCTGTAGCTATGGCGCTACTTGCCACTGCCTATTTTCAATTGGAGTGGTTTCAGAAAATAATTAATGCGAGAGTCGATAGGGTTAGCAGTGGTAGTGGTCGCTCGGACCTTTTTGCATATATACTTCATTTAATTAGTGAGCAGCCATTTTTTGGATTTGGCTTAGCACAAGTACGTGAGTATTTAGTGGGTTTCCATGGTCGAGATTTGCAAAGCTCGCATAACTCCTTTTTAGAAGTGTTTTTTGAAGGGGGCGTGCTTGCAGTGCTGCTGTTTATATTATGCTGGATTATGCTGGTGTTAAAAGTTGCTGTTAGTAAAATGCCTACTTATATAAAATTAATCTTATTAAGCCATATAGGCGGTTTGCTTCTTATTTCAATGGCTAACATGATGGTTTATGTTGAGTTAATGATTCTGAATTTGTTCGCGCTGGTATTTTATAGCCGACTGGCTGAAGTGTATGTTAATAAAAAGTAACGATGCGCTATTACCGGTAACTATTCTTAAATGTTAAACAAGCGCTGCACGAAAGCACTTATTTGGTCGATTAATTTCTTTATTGGCAAATGGATGTAGGTAAAAACTGGGAGAATGACATTCAAACTTTGCTCTTTTTTTACTTATTACTACATGGGGCAATTTAGGTGGATAACAAGGAGCAGTTATCGAGCCCTCTAGATTTATAAATATCGCTTTGTGATAGAATATTAGGCAAATTTAATCTTGAGAAGGGTAACAGGCCTCGGCAGGAATGGTTTGAAATTTTCGTTGTACGGCATATAAGTGGTGTGGCGAATAATAGCGAACCGCTAGGCGAAGGTAAGCAACATGTATTTAGTTAAATTAATAAGGTATAAATAATGAAAATTGCAATTGTAGGCACAGGGTATGTTGGCCTGTCTAACGCTATGTTATTAGCGCAACACAATGAAGTGGTTGCTCTGGATATTGACGAGCAAAAAATAGCGTTATTAAATAATAAACAGTCGCCTATTGTTGATACCGAAATTAGTGAATTTTTAGCGCGTAATGATTTAAATTTTACAGCCACAACAAATAAAGCGGCGGCTTACGCTAATGCCGACTTTGTGATTATTGCAACGCCAACAGATTACGATGCAGAAACAAACTTTTTTAATACCAGCTCGGTTGAAGCGGTTATAAAAGAAGCAATAGTACATAACCCAAATGCAGTTTTAGTGATAAAGTCGACGATCCCGGTAGGGTTTACCTTGCGTATTAAAGATGAGTTAGGCATTAGCAACTTATTATTTTCGCCTGAATTTTTACGTGAAGGTAAAGCACTTTACGATAATTTATATCCATCGCGTATTGTAGTGGGTGAACAAAGTGAGCGCGCCGAAGTGTTTGCTAACTTACTTAAGCAAGGTGCGGTAAAGCAAGGCATTGAGGTGCTATTTACCGACTCCACAGAAGCTGAGGCAATTAAATTATTCTCAAACACCTACTTAGCAATGCGTGTAGCTTACTTTAATGAGCTAGATAGTTATGCTGAAACACATGGTTTAAATAGCAAGCAAATTATACAAGGTGTTAGTTTAGACCCTCGTATAGGTAGCCACTATAATAATCCTTCGTTTGGCTATGGCGGATACTGCCTACCAAAAGACACGAAACAGCTCCGTGCCAACTATGCTGATGTACCTAATAATATTATTGGTGCAATTGTTGATGCTAATACCACGCGTAAAGACTTCATTGCAGCCTCTATTCTAAAACGCAACCCTAAAGTTGTGGGCATATACCGATTAGTGATGAAGTCTGGATCTGATAACTTTAGAGCCTCATCTATTCAAGGCATAATGAAGCGTATAAAAGCTAAAGGGATTGAAGTTGTAGTTTATGAACCCGTACTTGAGGAGAGTGAGTTTTATCATTCACGTGTAATTAAAAACTTAAATGAGTTTAAACAAATTTCAGATGTAGTTGTATCAAACCGTATGGTTGAAGAGCTTAGTGATATTGCAGATAAAGTATATACACGCGACTTATTCGGCAGTGATTGATAAATATTTAAGGCTTAGGGTATCGGGTAAAGGCTAGATGAATATGAGCAAGCATTAGAGCCTAGAGCATTCAAAACACCGAGTTCAATCTGAACTCGGTGTTTTTTGTTTGTGTAGAGAGTACTTTATATTACACAGCACTTTAAAAAAGATTAAAAATATTCAGCTTAGATATATTGCTTAGCTGTTAATTTGTAAAAACACTTGACGAATAAACTAAAGGACTATCTGTGAAAGCTGTTATCCCTGTTGCCGGTTTAGGCACGCGTATGTTACCTATGACCAAAGCCATTCCTAAAGAAATGCTACCATTGGTTGATAAACCATTAATACAATACATAGTAAATGAGTGTGTTGCTGCGGGCATAAAAGAAATTGTATTAGTAACGCATAGCTCTAAAAATGCGATTGAAAACCATTTTGATACCAGCTTTGAGCTTGAAGCTACGCTTGAGAAGCGTGTTAAGCGTGTTTTACTTGATGAAGTACGATCTATTTGCCCAGCAGATGTTACTATTATGCATGTTCGCCAAGGTGAAGCTAAAGGTTTAGGCCATGCTGTATTGTGTGCAAAGCCCATTGTGGGCGACGATGATTTTATTGTTTTATTGCCTGATGTAATACTAGATGCATATACGGCAGACCAAAAGACAGAGAATCTTGCAGCGATGTTAAAGCGCTTTAGCGAGACACGTGCAAGCCAAATTATGTTGGAGCCTGTAGCGCAAGAAGATGTAAGTAAATATGGTATTGCTGATATCGATGGTGTGCAGCTCACTCCTGGCAATAGTGCAGCTATTAAAACCATGGTTGAAAAACCGGATGCAGACAAAGCCCCCTCTAACCTAGCGGTGGTAGGGCGCTACGTACTGAGTAAAACTATTTGGCCACTACTTGCTAAAACACCGGTTGGCGCAGGCGGCGAAATACAGTTAACTGATTCAATTGATGAGCTAATGAAACAAGAAACGGTGGAAGCCTTTCATATGAGTGGTCGCTCGCACGACTGTGGCGATAAGCTAGGTTACTTAAAAGCGATTGTTGAGTACGGTATGCGCGATGAAAGTTTAGGTGATGAGTTTACTGAACATTTAAAATCGCTTGTAAATTAGGATTGGCTGTAAAAAAATAATTGCAGTCATTCTTTGTAGTTCAAAAAAACACTCGTTTAACTACTAAAAACTATAACGTATAAATCATATCAGCCCGCCACTTAACGGGCTGATATGATATTCACTTGCCTAAATTAAACCTCGCCAAATAGCCATTTAACATTAATCGTCGTTGCCACGAGGAACAGTGTAACTTCCACACTCACCGCTATCTAAATCAATAAACGCAATAGGCTGGTCACTCTGTATTGTGTTGGCGTAATTTTTAATAAACGGAATAACAAACAGCTGCCTAAGCCTATCGTCACACATGAACTCTGTTGAATTGGTGCTCGTCACGTTATAGTCGTCCGACATATCATTGCGTATTAATAGCGGATTGTTTTCAGGCTTTTTAAGCCAATATTCTAATTGGCCTAATGCGCTATCCCCCCAATTACCGCTAAACGGGATAGGGGTTGAAATAAGCTCAATGTTAACCTCATTAGCAACAAGATTATGTGAGCGACAGTAGTTTAATTGTCGGTTCATGACCGACTGCACACACTCATCGACTGTATATGTTTGCTTATCGGCCCAATTAAAACGACTTATGCCAAATTTATAAATAACCTCCCTAGTATCTTCGGTTTGAATAATACCGCTCCATACATAAAAAATAATATGGGTATGCGAAAAAGGGCCATAAGCCGGCACGCTTTTTATTTTCTTATCACCAGTTGGTAGTAATAATATAGGCTGGTCGACCCCCGGGTAGTTTGAAAAATTCCTCACGTAGTCAGTTTCACCATTTGTGTATGTAATGTGAGCATGAATGCGCTGCTTACCTGTGCTTTCTTTTTCACCCCGTTCTACCTGTACCGACCATATAGGGTATATTTTAAACTTATTTGAAATTCGGTATAAGTCGTTAATAATTTTTGCATCACTGCTTATCATGTCACACACCTTTGCACCGTCTTGTCTTTTTCTAAGTGAAGACAATGTTGTGCGTGCTATAAAGTAATCGGCAATAACAATATCAATGATGTACTTATCTTTTTGTTTAATATAGTTTTTAAAGTCTGGGCGTTGATACTCAGGAACATAATCAGATGTGTATACTTTAATATCAGTTACATGCGCTGCATCACTAAATCTTTGTAGCTCTTTTTTCACGCTTGCTTTAAATGTTTTAATTTTTTGAGGTGTGTTCATGTCTTCAAGATCATAAGACACCGCCTGTATATTTTTTGCATATTTGAGTAACTTAGTGGATGTTTCGGCTATGCGCTTTTCAATTTTATTTCTTGCCTCTGAAAATTCAGCGATTAAGGTATAGCGATAATCGCGTTTTGAGTGAACATAATTCACTTCAACAGTTAACGATAATAAGTTTTGATCTGCGACTCTTCTATTATCAAGTATGTTATCTAATTTATGCTGTAACGTTGTTTGAAGCTGCACTGCATGGTTTGTTTTTTGCGCTATTAAGGCACAAGGGCACAGCGTAATATTGCCCTCTTTAGTAATATACTGAGATAAATAGCTCAACATTCGCCGACGCGGTTTTGATGGCTTTTTGGTATACCCTAAAAATTGTGTAATGTGTTTTTGACACGCCCGCTTATGGCTAGAGGCAGAGTGAGGAATGGTGCACTCGTACTGTTTAAACAAACCAATAATAGGTTGAAACATCATCCTGTTACTAAATTCATCATACCATTGGCTTTTGTTGAGCTGCTTTAATGGCATATCCATTAGCTTAGCAAACGCAGTTTGAGCTACTTCTAAATCTATCTCAAACTCTTTAGTTGATGGGTACGCCAACGTATTACCTGGGCATTGTTTGCAAATCATAAGTAACCTCTTTTAGGTTAGTAGTAAATTAAATGCGCATAAGCGCGGTATTAGTATTAAATGGTATAGGTGTGGCATGCGCTTGTTTGGCGTTAAGCAATCAAACGCATAGCCATTACCTGTGTGTGCTTTATGCAATCCCGCGTTCAATCATCATTTCATTAAACGCAAAGCCATCTTGTCTTGACGCATTGGCAACATAGGGTGCGTATACGTCAAACAATAAACGTGTGTCGCTGTGGCCCAGCATGTGCGAAATGTACAGCGGGTTTTCATGCGCTGCGATATGCAGTACAGCAGCGGTATGGCGTGTTTCGTAAGGGCGGCGGCGTGCAAGACCCGCTTTATTAAGTGTGGGGTACCACAGTTGAGTGCTTACAAAGTGGGTATCAAGCGGTTTGCCTTTGTGAGTAAATACAAATTCACTGGTTGTTTGTTTTTGTAAGCGTTTAAATAGCGAAAAGAGTGTATTACACATTTTTAAGTCGCGGCGCGACTTAGGTGTTTTTACATCCCCCAATTCACCATTAACCCAATTGTGACGAATACGAATAAGGCGATGATTAAAGTCGATATCTTCCCAGCGCAGGCCATGTATTTCACAGCTACGCATACCGGTCCAAAAACGCACGGTAAAATAATCACGCCATTGTGTAGGGGTACATTCTAAAAAGCGTTGTACTTCATCTGCGGTTAGTGGCAGTGAATTAGCGCGCTCTTCTTTTAAGGTTTTATAGCGGCGTAATGGGTAAGTAAAGTCATGCTCTTCGGCGGCTAAACTTAAAATAGCCACAAACGGCCATAAAATACCGTTAATGCGTTTATTAGAGAGTTTACGGGCCCCTTTGGTATCGCATATCATTAAGCTTTCGCGAAAATAGTCCACATTAGCCAACTTGATCTCATTAACTAATATATTGCCAAACTCAGGAATAAGGTAACGGTCGAGGGTATTACGCACCACGCTTTGATAGCTGCTTTTCCATTTTGCTTTTTGGCGATCGAACCATTCATTCGCGTAATCGTTAAAAAACGGATAAAGGCGATCGGGATCTTTAGCGCGCTGCAAGGCTTCAAACTTAGCGACCTTTTTACTTTCAGGGAAATAATCACGGTATTGAAAAGTTTCTAAATCAATTTCAGCATTGATTTTTTTAAGCGTTGCATTGGCTTTTTTAATATTAACAGGGGTTGCCATGAGCTTAGTGCCTTCACGAAAGCGCTGCCCATAAATGTGTAAATCAAATTGAATACGCCCATTGGGGCGAATGCGAATGTGAGCCATAAAGGCCTCCATCAGTTAATGGATCTATAAATAGATCTATCCCTCACCGATGGAATTCGTTAGAATTGGATCATCGGCTGGGTCACGTTAAAAGGGTGCAGCCGGTACGGGGTAGGGAGGTTGCCGCCTCTTTACCCCAACTGCTTATTTATCTTCAGTTACACCAATACCATACACTAAGTACGAAATCGCGCAACTGATTAGAATTTCATTATTAAAATATAGCAAGTGCTGTCTATTTGTCCAGTGTTTTGTTGTTTTTTAATATTCCTCCTCTTTATCCTCTACCCACTCGGGATCAAACATCAAGCTCCCCTTGTGCTCCTTGCGGTTTGTGTTGATTTTTATCTGTATCGGATGGTTGCTCAAGTTGTGATGGCTTATAATCCTTGTGTAACGCTAAAACTTCTTTAAGCCGACTGTCATCCCTTTCAACAGAAAGTACACTGAGTGGCACAGTACTTTTTGAACATTTAAAAATCTCTAGAAGTAGTTGTCCAACCTGGTTTTCAGTGACCTGAAATAACATTTCTTCTATTTCTTTTGTACTTTTAAGTTTTAGATCTTTAAAGTCTTTTACTGTAAAGCGAAATACGTACTCCTTTGCTTTTTCAATCTTATCAATACTAAAAATAGTTAAAGGTCGTGTGAAATTCTCTCCTTCGTTATTTAGGTCCCCATCGTCACCTATATTGTTGATAGATACTAGGCTTTCACTAATGTATAAGTGTCCAGAATTTATTGATTTATAGGATTTTTTACAATTTAGCACTTCCATATTCAATGCGAAAAAGTCTATTTTTCCTTTAATAATGACATCTGCTAGCATTCTCTTTTTCTTTCTAAACTCCTCAATACCCGCTAACGGGCATGTGATAGATATATCAGAGCCTTGCAAAAGGAGATCATTACCTCGCTGTAAAAAGTGAATGCATCGGTCTGTGTTTTGGTCGAGCATCTGTTTTATGTCCTCTACCGCTAATTCATTTAATATTAAAGGGACTGTTAATTTAATGTTTTCATCTACTGTTACCTGTGACACATGACCGTTTTTTTGAATAAAAATAGCTTTATTTACTGGGTCAAATTCAATAAAGTCAAAGCTGTCATATTTACTTGCTAAAAAAACAACCATTTCAAAAGTAGCCTTTGATATTGGATCCCCTTCAATTTTTTGATGATCATCTAGGTATTTTAAATGAGTTTCTTGGCCCTCAGTGCATTTATAGCTTTTAAAGCCGGGGAGCTGTGGATGGTTTTTACTTGACTTAATAGTATGATCAGTAACACCTAATTTAATGAGCCCCTTTTCTTGCGTAATAGATAAAACTGGGCTTTTTGAGAAATATAAAGGCAGCTGAGTCAAAAATTCGGCATTGACGGAAAAAGAACAATTTTTGAGCTGCCCTGAGGTTTTGTTAAGGTTTAAGTTACATGTATACCAGTACGGTTCTTCCCCTGCTATAAGGGTTAGTTGTTTTGTCTTTTTATCAATGACACCTGTCACATTTTTACATTTGTTCTTATTTTTTGAACTAGATATGGATTTAGTGAATCCTTTTAACTTACGTATTTCTTTGTCTGTAAAGTAAGCGTCCATGACGACCTCCCTAATGTTTAATTAATTTAATAAACTGTTCTACATATTCAAGTGTATGGATAGATATTTTGCTCTTTGGCTTTAGGTAAATAGTCAATGAACTTGGCCCTTTTTGCTGACGTAAAACGTTGATATGTTTGTATTCACTTTTCTTTGCATAATGCTTTTTAACCATTTCTAACGGTCGCTTACTGTCTACTTTTCTATTTATGTGAAGCTCAAATTCACATCGCACCCATGCCCACTCTGTATGTCTAAATACAGTATTAAACGCAGACGCACCTTTGGTGGTACAGGCAATATTTAAACGTAATGCGTGTTTGCGTTTACACACTGTTATGTTGGGGAATGATTTATATGCTGTTAGATATTTATTATTGATAGGCTGAGAGCGGTGACGACACCCACATTCCCAAATAGCACTAATAGACTCAAAGTTAATTATTGCTTCTTCACCATTAGGAACAGGGTTTATTAGCTTATCAAAAAGAAAGTTAGTTAGTGTTAACTGGCTCTTTTCAAGCGTACTCAACCACTTTTCTTCCAAGTATGTATTGCTTAGTGTGTCAGTTATATGCTCCTTTTGTGCGGCTTGGCTTAAATTATCTATCTGAAACACATGTACCCTTAGTGCGTGTTCAGTTACTGTTATTGATTGACATCGTTTTTCAGCAAGTGTTTGCTGATCATAATCAGGAATAATATGGCTTAGTAGTCTAGATAAATCATTAGATGACGCACTTAGCCCCATCAGGTAGCGTAACGCAGAGTGTGAAAACTGCTTGTGAGTATGAGGATTATGATACTTACTTATTATTGGTAAAAGCCAATCGATATCATGTAGGTAAGACCACCGTGTAGTTGCATAAAAAGTATGGCCAATTTGTTTTCCCATATTATCTAAAAAAGCAGCACTATTAACCTCAATTGCCTCTCTACCTTTGAACCAATAATCTAATCGAACGGCCACTGATTTTTCTGATAGCACTTCCTGCTCTAGAGGTGTTTCCCCGCGCAAATTGTCGGGCGTATAACTAACGCAATGTAACATTTGCAGCATAAATATATGCACACCGCTGTGACGTAAATGGTGAAAGTTAAAGTGAATACCAAATAATATTCGTAATGCCCTCGATACGGGTACTAAATAGGATATAGCGCGAGAGGATAGTGTCTCAAGATCATGACCTATAAGTGGTAAATCTTGATTACTATGTTTTTTAATATCAAGCAGGGTATAAAAAAAATAGCGGTATCGTGTGGGTATCGTTGTATAAACCATACGGGAGGAGCCACTTTTTGTTTTACCTTCACGAGTGTTGGTAATATTGAGTGTTAAAAGCCCCGTCTCACTTTTAAATTGAATATCTTTAATGCGTAATCTAAGTACTTCACCACGGCGCAACATAGCGTAAAAACCGAGCAAAGTAGCAACAATACAAAATAAAATATGTAATGTGGGCTTTGTTGCTCCATTAACGATAAGTGCATTTATAAGCGAGTCACATTCATCTACGCATAAGCGGGCAGCGCTAACAGAAGGGGGAATTATTGGTGTGCTAAAATTAGATAAATCCAGAGCTTCGGTTTTCTCTTGCCAGCTTAAAAACGCTAAAAATTTATAAAAGGCTTTTTTTACTGCATCAGACTTAATTGAAACAAAAATAACCTGTGCCCACTCATTAATCGACTCCTCAATGAGTGCATCAGTTAAAGTCAGAGGAAAGGGGGTTAGTATCTTTGTGAGTGACGTATACGTTCTAATAGTTCCCTTTTCAAGCGCTGCTTTTTTAGGGCCGCCATTAATTATCCAATCTTTTGTGAAGTCAAACATCAAGCGTGGCAAAATATTATCAGTATCCCAAGGAGGGGGTTCTATTTCATTTACCTCATTTATGTCGACAGTTCTAAGTAACTTTCCATGTTGCCATGGGTTCTTAGGCCTATGTGTTGATAATGACGTAAACAACGTCGTATCCTGATTATTCTTGTAAATATCAGCTAATTTTTGTTTGCAGACATTATCGTCAGTTATTAGCCCCACATGACGTTCAGGTTGAGCTAAATCTTTAATAAAAATTGGATTTATTTCATATTGGTTATACCAATGAATTTGAAATAGTCTCGACCATTGTGTTTTTGCTATGTGTTGAATGCCATTTGTATCCAGCCAGTGCTTAAGCTCTTTTACTAAAGACGCTGTTGTGGTTATCTTAGCTTGTTGTGCATAGTAATCATGCAGTAATTTTTGACTTAATAATGATAAAGAATAATGAGTAGGAAAATGGGGGATATCTGTATTTTTACACTGGTGTTTAATGCGAAGTCGAGGATAAGGACATTCATTAGTTATCGATTGGGGGTCATTTAAAATAGCTGATATATCGCCAAGCGATAAAGGCGCTATCTCAAAACCAATCATAATCACCATAAAAGCAGTGCTAAGCTTACGCTGCTCATAAAAAGTATTGAGGTCTATTTGATAGCGTGAGAACACACAATGTGATAGCCCAGCTTCGTTCGCTATACTTTCAAACCACTCATGATCTGCGTCAGTAAGTAAAGATTTAACAAGTTCAGAACCATCCTGAGACTCCGGCAACTGCCACTGGCATGCATAACGTAAATAATAAAGAATGTTTTGCAGAGCTCTAATGTAGTGTACTCGCTTACCTGTTGGCACAGTTGCTATTATTTTTTGTGCTCTCTTTATTTCTTTTTCTTTTAAGGAACGCGTTTGCTGCTGCATTACCGGCCATTTAGTTAAAAGATCAGCAATAACTTGTGTATCAGCACACGGCTGTGCCGTTTTACTTAGGTAGTCTTGGATATCTATTACATGTATCAATGCGGGGTTAGACATAATGTAACTCCTTAACGCCGATATGTTGGTCTAGCCCGTTTAAGTAAGCTTTTAGAACGCCAATATTTTTTGGGAACATAATGTCGCTACCTAAATGTTCTCCTGTATTTTCATGGCCCATTAGGCGATCAATATCTTGAGCCGTAAGTGGGGTAAGACTAATAATTGTATGAGCACATTGAGCAAAATAGTGTCTGAGCTGATAAGGAACAACACCAGCCCAATGTTTGTTCATAAATACGCGTAACGCACGAGCACTTAATGGTGTTGGAGTCTCTGAGTTATCATAAATGTACCAAAGCTCAGGTAAATCATCATGTAAGCTTAGTTGGGAATGAAGTGATGCTTTTAGCTCAGTGTAATGCGTAATTTCTTTAAGCAGGTAATCACTTAAAATAACTTGCCTTAAGCGGCCTTTATCTTTGACAAATGTAATGTGCGTGAATGAAAAATAATGAGAGAGTAAGCTAATACTGTGGGTTGGCCTTACTCCTGTTAATACAATAAATAGCAATGCTATGCGAAAGCTGACTGCATTAAAGTAAGCTAACCACTGCGCACGTGAAGCTCTATTGTTTGGTTTTAGTTGTTTAACATAATTATCAATACGATTAAAAAAGTCAGTGACGTCTTTATCTTTAGGAACACGGCGACTACCGAGCATAATTGCAGGCACTGCAACATGATCACTCTTTCCTTTTGTTTTAATGATTTTATATTGACTCATACTCCCTTTATGTTTCAGATTTGGATCAATATTTTCGTAAGGCGTGTCTCTTAGGCGCTCAGTAATAAGGTTAACCGTTTTACTTTCGAGATGAACTTTGAAATACGAATGCAAATTCTCTTTTCGTATGAATTCAAATAAAAAGCCGATATATCTGTTATGGGCATCAAAAATTTTAAATCTCAGACGGTCGCTGCTGAGCCGTTGATAGCATATAGCGCTAGTATGGTGTGCTTTAACTGATTTTACTAAATGCTTTCTTGGGATAGGGGTCAAGGTTTCGTCTGCCCGAGCACATAACGATATATAACGATAAAAGGTATTTTTTCTCGCCGGCTTAAAAGTTTTGAGTACTAGTGGCGTCTTCCAATGGCTATTTATTAATTTAAAAAGTCGCTGTTTAACGCGATCAGTTAAAAGGGGGATATTATATCTTAGATCACTGAAATAAGGTTGGAAAATACAATTCAAATAGCGCGGGATCGGTTGCCATACGTAATAAGTGTGTTGATTATCTTTTACCTCATGAGCGTACTCTACCCAACTATTATTACCTCGTGTAAAGGTACGAAAAGTGAATGGCTGACAATTAAACGTTCCTGATATACGAGTAAAATTTGGAATATCTTTGTAAGATTTAATACTAGCCCACTGCTGAGTGAGCCAAAGGAAAAGAGTAATAATAGTCATTACAAGACGATCTTTTTTGTTTTCTTTATTTAGCTTTATCATCAAGATAGTAAATGTTGTAGCATGCTCCATTGCATCTGGATAGCAGCCCCCCGCATTGTTTAAACGATTACTTCTCGCTATGTGTGTATACATACTCATATTGACTTTCCCATTACCGAAAAGTAGACGGTGAGGTATTAGCTAAGTTTGCCAATATCGTTTTTTTAGGGGCGTGTATACCGTGCGCTTTAAAGCAAGCATGTCGCTGTTGAATATTAGCGCCCAAGGCGTTCTTTAAATAAAGTGTTAGCGCACAGTTATATAGCAAGGTAACCCTTAATACGTGATCAACAGCATCTGCTGGGTAAATATATACTTTTAAAAAAAGCTTTTTACTTAAAGGGTGGGCTTTAAAGCGCTCCAGTACTCCGCTCGGTGCAAGTGTCAGGTAACAATCATCATTAGTATCAAGTGTCACTGGCAGTGGATGTAAATCTAATGACATTTGTATGACATCAATCGGTAACTCACTAATGCACTGGTTTACTTTTAAATTTACGACATCATTTTTAGTCAGCTCCCTTAATAGTGGATGACTTTGTAATTCTGCTTCGGTTAACTGAATCTTTTTTTGCTTATAGTGCTTATAGTGCATATAGCCCACTCTATTTAATTAACGTATTCATGTTTAATTTATGGTAACCCTTTACCATTGTTGCTTTGACGATTATGTCCGGCTATGTAGGCCTACTTATTTAGTGCGAATACACCACTCGCGTTTTGTAAAAAAAACTCTTAATAGGTAAGCGCCAAAAACATTTATCTTGTCCATAATAAAGAATAAAAAAATTTTTGTGTGTGACAGAGGTACCTATTTTTGATGCTCTACCAATTTTTTTTAAAAAATTGAAAACTTTTGCGTTTCATAAAAACCTCCGGCATTTTTTATAAATGAATTTATTCATTTATTTATGTTTAATTATGGTAACGCGCTTTTTTTGCTACTGCGGCGATTAACTCCTGCTTTGTAGGCATACTTATTTGGCGAACTAAACTTAAACATCCTCACGCATTAAAATGACTCAATAGCTAAAATGTGAATAAAATAAATAGTAAAGGAATTTTTGAAACGAGTTTCAGATTAGAGACCCCTTTTTTAGCACCTGAAAAAAACTCACGTGATAAAAATATTTTTTTGTAAAAAACATCATTTGTTTGATAGTGGTTAATATTGTTTATTTTCAATAGCTTAGGGGGTGTTCGCTTTTTTCTTTATTAAAATAAATGTCTCTTTGAATTTTTAAAATTTTTGTGAGTTTTTTGATTGTTTTATGTTGACGATGGGGTTTTTAAGAGTAAATTGGTGTTTTGTATGGTTTTGTGTACAGTTTTTTGAAGGGGGGTTAGCGGATATGTATTTTCTGCTCGCTGCTTTATTTAAAATTTGTTGCGTATTCTTGTTAACTTTAACGCTGTTATTGCGCTAAATATTTTTTACCAACAATGCCAATGATTAAACATCCAGATATTTAATCACTGCATTTAATAATAGGAATATCAGACCAACGTGTTGTGTAATGCGGCGACAAAAAAGCACGCTTCATATTCCAGATTTGACTAAGCCTTTCACTGCCTATTGATAATGTACCTGCACCGTAACGTTTGTTTATTGCATCTAAGCACTTCATCATTTTAGGGTTGTCGGCATTAACACTGAACATATCAGCTTGTTGATACAGCTCACTTTCTAATTCTATTGCACCAATACCACAGCGATAAAACCGCGTATTAGCCTTGAAAATATCATTAATTACATCAGAGACTGCATTAGCCAATACACTCGTATCTGATGTAGGGATAGGGAAGTCATAAAGTAATGATTTTTTGTAATACAGGTCTTCGTGGGGTGAACTTGCAGCAAATATTACAATACGCTTTGTTAGCGATTCAAGGAGGTGTTTTTTGTCTTTCTTAATTGACTTGATATGTTTTTGATACCAGAATATATTAAATATTGGTATTGGAGGTTGGCATGGCGAAAAATACAAGTGTTACATTAGGTGAGCATTTTGACTCATTTATTAGTCAGCAATTAGAGACTGGTAGGTATGGATCTGCAAGTGAAGTTCTAAGAGCTGGATTAAGAGCCTTAGAAGATCAAGAATTGAAAATGAACAATCTAAGGAATATGTTGGTTGAGGGAGAAAACAGCGGAATAGCTGACTATTCATATGACACACTATTAAGTGACTTAGATAAAGAAAATCATTGATATGAAATTTCATATATCTAAAAAAGCTAAATCAGATTTAATTAAAATCGCTCGTTACACGCAACTTAACTGGGGCAGGCAGCAGAGAAATGACTATTTAAAATTACTTGATAGCGTTTTTCATCAAATTGCAGAAGAACCAGAGCTAGGTTATATTTGTGATTACATTAGAGAAGGCTATAGAAAGCGACCGCAAGGGAGTCATGTCATCTATTACAAAGAATTCGGCAAGAAAGAAGTTGTAATTATTCGAGTTCTTCATAAAAGCATGGATATACACCGGGCTCTCTGAAAACGTAACTGGCCAACAATACTGTCCCAGATAGACTCAAGTGGATCTATACGCGTTCGCCATTGGCGTTTATTAGACAATGGCTGCTCATCCAGTTTATCAATGCGCCTTGCTGAACGTTCAGAAATACCTGCTTTCGCAGCCGCGATAACTTGGCTATTACGCTTTCTATGTTTCATATAAATAGTGACCTGCTGATCAGTGATTCGTGTTCCCGGCACAGTGAACTCCTCCGTTCTGCTGTACCGAACCTTATCAGATAAACCGGCCAAGATAATTGTCGCTAGACCGGCCACCGTAATTGTCGCTTAATAACTTGGGCAACCGGCATCTAAAAGTAGCGTTGGCAGATTTTTGAGCCTTTTGGCTATTTCTTGAAGGTATGCAATCAATTCATTTGGATCACACATAGGTGAGAGTTGCTCGGCTACTTGCAAAAAGTTTACCTTGCCTCCACGTTCAAAACCGTCACCCCACTTAAACAATCGCGTTACCATTTCAGGATCTGCTTTCATTGGCGCAAAGTCATAAATAGGCGCAAACGAAATCTTATTCTCTTTTTTGTTGAAGTACCCCTTGATAAATCAAGGGGATTCTTGTCGTCAACGGTTTAAGCATTGTGATACTAGATCACTTTAGACTTCTAAAACCTCTTACAAGCATTTAATGTGTCGGTACTACCTACCGCCACAAATTATTTAAGCTATTAGCCTTAATCTCTCATTATGGATATTAATAGCGTAAGCGCACTGTTTAAATGCTCGCTTACAAACAATTGAAATATTAGACTCATGACCATCCCAGGAAGAATACTTCCGAAAATTACAATTTTTATGATTAAAAGGGAAGTAAACTTCTGTTTTGTGGGAATATCGTACGAGGTGTCAGAAATATATTTTAACTTGTACTCTGGTATAAATTTAATACAATCAGTAAATCAATATATAAATACAGGGTCGTTATGGGTACTATAAGTTTTCGTGTCGATGATGATGTGAAAAAGCGTTCTTACGCTGCACTAGAAAAATTAGGTATAACTCCGTCAGAGCTACTAAGGCAGACACTAGAATACGTTGCACAAAGAGAGGCGTTGCCGTTTAAATCCGCGCTACTGACAAGTGAGGATGAAGCGTTAATTACTGTAGCAAAAGCGCGTTTAGCTGCTCCCAAAGTAGGTGTCAAAACCTCGCTAGATACCCTATGAACATTACGCAAATTTAATGCTCGATATCTAATGAACCACCTTTAAATAATCATATGGTAAATATTAATGAATTACTAAGAGAAGAGTAGCTACTTTGATTTGGCTCTAATTTGCCAGTAGTGTTACTTTTCTTCTTACTAAGTATTTTTTAAAATTTAAAAGAGGGCAGTTACACCAGGCTCATTATAAACTTGAGGAAATCGACTTCACCCCATTTTGGCGTTTTATACACCATAATTATTAATTGCTGATAACTATATATTCCCCAAGCCGTCTAAGCCACTACCTAATTCAGCATAATTAACCTATCACTATGAACCTGATTAATAACACTAGCCATAATTTTAATATCGCAACAAATTCATATAGCTTTGGTATTTTTTAATATTGATAGTTCATGGATATTTTTAAAATATAGCCACAGGTAAATTGCTATACAAAGGGGCGCAAACATGAATAACATATCACGAAAATTAGCAGATTCGCTTGAGCAATTACAGCAGCTTCAGGCGTCAACCGCATTATCATGATAATACGATTGCTGAATTTTTTGCCACGATTAAAAAGCGAATAATTAAGTGTAAGAGATACCCACACGATAAGATGCGAAAGCTGGGAAGCCCAAACCAACCTCAAAAACTAAATATTCTGTCGACGCTTGCTGTAAAAAGTATACTGATATATCCTAATCAGGCTCCAAGATGTCAAATAAAAGTTAACTAAATGTTTTTATAAATCAAAATTTCTCTCCATATGATTCATAAGGTATAGGCTTTTAAATCACAATTAGGTATAAAGTGATTTATAACGGAAGAAGGTTTAAATCACATGTATCATTGGCAACAAAAAAATTGGCCTCAATTTGAATATGACACAACACGCTTTGAGGCAAGTGTCAGCGAGTATTCGAAAAAAGCTTACAGTATTGAAGGGGCATTATCGCAAATACCGTTAAGTGACCATAATGATGCATTTGTCCACTTACTAGTGGAAGAAGCATTAAGCACCAGTGCCATTGAAGGTGAAAAACTTAACCGTGAAGAGGTGCGCTCATCAGTTGCTCGTTTTCTAGGGTTAAAAGAGCCAGAGCGTGGTGGTTACTTCCCTAAAGAAAAAGGCATTGCGGCAATGCTTGTTGATGTGCGCAAAAGCATTAAAAGTGCTATGTCTAAAACCTTACTTTGCCGTTGGCACACGCTACTATTACACGGTAGTGAAGATTATTATGTAAATCCTATTACAAAAGGCGATTATCGAGACTCGTCCATTGATGTAATAAGAGAAGACTTATACGGCGACAGTGAAATCATCTACAAAGCACCCGGTAATAATCGCACTGAGGTTGAACATGAAATGGATGCTTTCATACAGTGGTATAATAGCGCCAATTGTTCAGGCCCTGTGAACTACCCACCGACGCCACTACGTGTCGATCAATGGGCTTCTACAGCCTAGATTTTTAATGCTAGGCTACTTCTTTTTTCTCAGTTCCAACAGCAAACTTCGACAACTCGAAGACTTTCGTTTTAATAGCTGATTTCTGCTGAGATGTGGGGGCTACCCTTGCGACGATCCCAGCCGCAATTAAATTTAACTCACCTGTTTTTGCTATACTTTTAGCCGCTGACAAGTCTCGGCTTTGGTAAACTTCGCAAGCTTTACAAGTGAAATTTCTGTCGTTCAATGTTAAAACATGGTGCTGGCCGCATTCTGCGCAAATCCCAGTGGATTTTTCAAACCTGCCAATCTCGTGATAGAGTTTACCTTCAAGCTCAGTTTTGTATTTTGAAAGCTGAGTTATCAGAGCCATCACATTGTCAGCTACCATACTGCCATTGAATTTTTGCATCGCTTTTACATTTAAATCTTCAAACACTAAAATATCATTTTCATTGGTTATCTGTCGTGAAATTTTATGTGCAAAGTCGAGCCTTTGCCGTGAGATCTTACCGTGTAATTTATTGATGCGTTGTTTGGTTTTGTGCCAGCGATTTGAACCTTTAGTTCGGCGTGCAAGCTGACGTTGCAATTGATTTAACTTTGTTTTTGACTGTGTTAAAAACTTTGGATTGTCGGCCACGTAGCCGTTCGAGCCAACTACCGTTTGCTTTGAGTTAATGTCAAAACCTGTGATGTTTTTTAGAACTTGCTTGGCTGTCTTGCACTCCACTTCTTGAGTAATACTGCATTCCCATTTACCGTGGCGAAACTGAACAGTTACCGTTTTGATTTTGCTAGCCAGTTCGCGATGTAAAATGATAGGCACTTTACCAACTTTTGGAATACTGATAGTGCCATTTTCAATGCGGATACAGTTCGAGTTATTGACCGCTCGAAAACTGTCATTGTGAAGCTTTTTCTTTTTGTATGAAATCTTGTGTTTTGGGAAACGTTGTAAGCGCCCCTTAGAAAACGCATTTTTCATTGCCGTTTCTAAATCACGAGCAACTTGCTGAGCTGCTGCCGAGTCAAAAGACTTAATCCACGTAAACTCTTCAAAAGGCTTTATTTCCTTAAGAAGCGAGACCATATCATTGTAGAACAAGAATGTTTTATCGAACCCATATCGACGCATATTTTCAGACAGTAATAAGTTCCAAATGCCACGCGCTGTCGCGCCAAATTCAACGAGTTTAGCTTCTTGCTCTGGCGTAGGGTTTAGCCTGTAGTTGTATCTAAGCGTCTTTTTCATATACTGTATAGACTACTGTATGGAAATGAGTTGTCAAGATGGAATATGAGACTAAATCACACTGCACTACCATTCTCATCAAGAACAGGGCTAGTTATTCCGATTCATCCCACCGACGCCGCTTCGCGTCGATCAATGGGTTTTCTCGGAAGGATTCGATAAAAGCAGCAGTTGCTCATTTATGGTTTGTCGCTATTCATCCGTTTCAAGATGGGAATGGCCGTGTTGGTAGAGCCATAGCCGAGCATGCGTTATTTCAAGACTTTTCGAGACCGCCGCTTTTTAGTATGTCGAGCATGATTAATACTAATCGAATGGAGTATTATCAACAGCTTAGAAATACTAATGCTAGCTTACAAATTAATGAGTGGATAGCGTGGTTTGTTGAGCTAGTTAGAACTTCGCAAGATAAGTCACTTGAGTCCGTTGAATTTGTATTGCAAAAATCAAAATTTTGGGCTGAATATGCAGAGGTCAAACTCAACCAACGCCAAGAGAAAGTGATGAAAAAAATCTTCACTGTCGGCGCTGACGGCTTTGTGCGTGATGGTTTAACTAATGAAAAATATCGAGCCATAACCGGTGCGCCACCGGCAACCGCTACAAGGGATTTAAAATCATTGGTTGATAATGGCTTACTCTACTCATCAGGTGAAGGTAAACGTGGCTTACGTTACTTTGTGAACTTCCCGCAAGATAACAACCTGTTTGTAGGTAAAGAAAATGATCCATTGGTGGATGATATTAGCTTAAGCAAAATCTTAAAGAAAATAGAGCGTAATATTGAATATTTTCGTGGTGAAAAAAACTCAGGCTTAACAAAGCTTATTGATGAATATAGGGCTCTATCATTAGATGATAAAGTAGCGGATCGAAAGTTAGAAAAGCTTTTAGGACGAAACAGGTAAATTAGTTAGACCCTCTTTTGGGTCTGACGGATATTTTGTTTGCTCTGTTGGAAATGTGGCTGCTGATACAATTCGAAAATACATTCAAGAGCAGGGCTAACTATTCCGATTCATCCCATCGACGCCGCTTCGCGTCGATCAATGGGTTTTCTCGGAAAATTTCGATAAATCAATAGTTTATATCAAAAATGCATTTTTCAATATAATAACCCCATTGGAATGTTTTTAGCCACTTAAGGACTCTACTTTAGCCTTAAATTGAGTTGTAATTTTATGGCAGAGCCAGAGGAGTTATCTAGAGTAAGAAAGCCTTACTTATTTCAAGAAAACAATCTTACCGAACGCAGTCGTTCTATACATGGAGTTATCTGACGACACTGGATTAGA
>NZ_BADU01000133.1:0-15248 GCF_000239875.1 Pseudoalteromonas sp. BSi20311
GCTACGACAATATTTTTTTGAGTTGGTGAAACCGATGCGATTTGTGAATTCTTTGGGTGATGATTCGCATGTTCATCTTTCCCTTGCTGAGCAAATGATGCAGTGCAATAAAAATATAAGGTAACCCAAAGTGATAGAGTAATAACTGTTTTACTAAAAAAGAAATTCATCATAGACCTATCCCTTACTATCAAATTCTTTTGATATATTTATTTTTTTAATAAGTTCCACTTGTTGCGGCAATAAAACGTCTACAGATTGACCGACCATCTCGATAAATGATAATCGTAGTGTTGAATTGACAGATGCTATTTCTGAAAGAGTATCTCTAACCTCATTTAAATTAGGCATTCCTGAAGCGGTCTCTTTCCACAAACGCTTTTCGAGTTGTTCACGCAGAGTAACTTTTTCTCGTTGAGTAATTCCCCATTGCTGCTTTATGTTAAACAATTGTTCAACCTGCCCTGAAGTCAGTTCAAGTTCAGATACATAATCTAAAAAAAAGTCGGTTTCACCAAGGTGATATAGGTGTGGTGCATCTTGATAGCCGGGTAAAACATCAGTCATGGTAGATAACGAGCCTTGTTTTTCTGGTAAAGGTTTGGTCCCCATCATTGATTTGTTTTTCATCATCATTTTACACATTCTGCCCATACAGTTTTTTTTCTTGGTCATCATACCCATTTTATTTCGCCCCATTTTTTGGTTAAGGCTATTAGAGGTATCATTTTGATTTTTCACCTGGTTATCTCCAGTTGTTTCAAGATCATTTGTAGCGCTTAATTTAGCAGTTTGTTGTGCTGGCAATGTTTGTAAGTTCTTATTCATTTGCTGAAGAGACTTTTGAATGCTGGTAAAGTTTTTATCTTGATAACTCTTTGATTGATTATCTACCGTTGGCTCTGCTGCACTTATGCATGAAGGCAACAAGGGAATGAAGACAATTCCAATGTAGTTATATATTTTATATTTAGGAAATTTCATTTGTTGTACTCCATTAGTGCTAGATTCATAACTGTTTTATTTAAATGATTTTGAAGAAAAACAACCTATTCAGGCATGTGCATAATTTTTTCCAGCTCTTCCATATCGATCAATTTATTTTCTGGTAAATCTATATAACGTGTTGAATAATATAAGCATGTTCCATTTACTTCTTTCCTCAATAATTCTTCCCTTTCAGATGAGTCAATTTTCCTTTTGAGCAACAGAATAAAGTCATCTCCAAATAGCCTAAATACAAGGTGGTTTTCTTCAAATTTTTGAAGAGAATTTACAATTTCTATAAGCTTCTCATCACCCTTATTCCAGCTATGTTCTGAGTTATATTTCGAAAAATTATGCACTCTAATTAGCAAAACATGTCGATATTTGTTTAATTCTTGTTTTTGTTTTGACAATAAAAGCTCTAAGTACCTTTGATTGTATGCATGTGTCACATTATCTTTATAGAAATATGAGAAACGTTCATGCTGCAAATCAGACTCTGGTAACTGCGATATTTTACGATCTATTTTAACGTTTGATAATGCGTTAATCGCAGACTTTACAATTACAGGGTTAAATTGTTGTCCACTTAATTTAGAAATTTCTTGAATTGCTTGTTGTACTGATTTTCTACCTTTATAAATTCTGTCTGTGGTCATAGCATCAAAGCCATCAGCAACCGTGAGAATTTGAGATAAGAAGGGAATCTCGCCTCCTTTTAAACCTTGGGGATAGCCAGAACCATCATAATATTCATGATGATGTCGAACTATTTCTGCTAAATCTTTATAGATAGATACTTTAGAGAGAATTTCATAACTGGTTGTTACATGGTTTTTAATAATTTTATATTCTAAATCACTCAACTTCCCCGGCTTTAATAAAATAGAGTCTGGCGTAGATATTTTACCTATGTCATGTAGCATCGATGCTCTGTAAAGTAGCTCTTTTTTAATTCTCGAAACATTTAGCTCTTTAGCAAGTAACATCGCATATTTTGCAACTCTTCGGGTGTGACCAGCGGTATAGCTATCTCGTTTCTCTAATATATCGACTAAATTAAAAACGCTTTCTTCATAATTTCTTAGTTTTTTACTTACTGCACTACTGGTTTTTTTATAGCCATAAATGATTGCAGCTAAACCCAACACCCAGATTATTCCGATATTTCTAATCATACTCCATGTGTGCAAATAGGCATCTGAAAGATATCGATTCATATTAACCGAAACAAAATAACCTCCGAAGTAACCATCTTTTTTCTCAAGTCCTACTAGCCTGCAAATTTGACAGTCTTGATCTACAGCTCTTGGCTCTACAGCTCTTAAAAAAAGAGCTTTGACCTTTCTCATCAATAAAATAAGTTGTCTCGTTTCTATCGATTAAGACTCCGACTAGTTTTTTTTGCCATTCATCTAAAAAAGTATTTTGGTTACTAACATTTGAATTTTCTTGTACAAAGACTAGAGAAACTTTTGGTTTCTCTATACCAAGTTCAATAGATACGACGCCACTATTAGATTCAAGTCCTTTTAAATCTAATTGTCTTGATAAGCTCATATCGTTAATTTGGTAGTCATTTATTAATAGTTTTATGGTCGCATCAATGTGTTCAATTGCAGAAAAAGCATCATCTTTAGCATTTTTAACCGCACTTTTTTTTGATGATATGATTAAGTTTGCAGTTAGCGTTGTAACAATAATTGTCCAGATAACCACAACGGTAAGTGCAACTTTCTTTAACGGTTTCATTTTCATAATCATGCTCTACATCCAATTACAATTACGTTAATCAATCAAAGATAACGAATATTTGTGAACACAAACTATCCCATCACTTGAGCTGATAACAAGTAAATATTCATCTTCATATATAACTTTTCCTGCGTCATAATGATGGCCGTATTCTACAGTTTCTAGATGTTTGGCATTCCAAAGACGGTTATTAAGTTTAAGAACTACCCCAATAAAGCCATAACTGCGAATCTTGCTACTTATGTGTTGTGTTGATTGTTTCCAGTCCAGCATCCGCTCTGTTATGTCTATGAGTGGAAAATATGAGTATTCAGATTGAGGCTTAGCATTTTCATAGTGACATTCGACATCAGAAAGGAAGGTTTTTAATAAATTTACCGCTTCAATATGCATTTTGACCATGACTGTCGTGATAGATTCATTCTTTTGAATGGGAACATCTGATTGAAGAATCACGTCTCCACCATCTACCACATTTGTTAATTTATGAATTGTTACGCCAGAATGTTCAGGATATTTTAATAGATATGGTAATGGCGTTGGCCCCCTGCCGTTTGGTAACATTGACGGGTGTATGTTAATAGCGTACTTAACATTGGTTTCAGGTAATATGTGTAGATACTCAGCTACTATGAACATTTCTACACCCATGGAAATCAAATGTTCAAGCTCTTCACTCATAGGCTTATTTTTGAACAAGGGAATTTGATGCGTTTCGCACAATTTTGATATAGCCGAAGACGTAAAATCGGGCGAGTTAATGTAAACTCTTTCAATTTCAAAGCCGTCCTTAATTAAATATTTTAAGCACGAAGAAAACATATTATTGCCGAAGTAAACTATTCTCATAACCCGAACCTCAACTCAAAAAAAAAGCGGTGTGATAATTATCAATAGGACCTAAAGTGACGTTAAACTCGTAAAAACTTAAGTATTTTTTCTTCTCTATTTTTTTCACTTAAAGTCCTATTCCATTCATTTAAAGGCTTAAACTAGCCAGTCAGCATGCCGTGTAGTTTTAAACAATTATCACTTATTATCTCTACTAGACGAGTGGGTATGCACAACCTTCCAGTTACCATTTATTTTGCGAAATAAGAATGTTTGAAATCCTTTTTTGTCGAATGTTTTGCCACTTTTATTCACTTTGCCCTTTATACGTGTGTCAGCAATTGCCCACGCAAAAGATTTATCATCGCCCTCAAAGTGAACTTCTATTTCACTAAAACTCAATTTTAAGTATTCCAAAGCATCCTTTTCAGGCTCTACGTGATGCTCGACTAGCGAATCTAACCCTGCATTTTGTCCTCCTCCTTCGATATAACGTGCCCCCTCAAAATCTAAAAAGTTACGTCGAAACGGCAATCCATCACCATTTTCCCAGCCATACTTGATGCTTTTAATCACATCAACAATCGCCTTTTTGTCTTTATTACTATGATCTCTATCATCATGAGCCACAGCCGATATACTGATGATAAGTGCAATAAAAGTTGCAATAAATTTTCTCATTTTTAACCTCTGAATTATTATGTTTAAATTAATGGGACCAATGGATATGAGCTATTTTCCATTTTCCATTTTTTTTCATAAGTATCATACTTTCCATACCTTCACTTTTCACGTCTTTTCCTTGAAACTCTCCGGTTAACTTTGTTTTGGATATTGAGTAAGCTATTTCCCCCATCTCCCTGACTTCATGTTCAAGTATTTCTACTTTAAGTTGAGCCAAATATTTCATGTCAGCCAGCATGTGGTGGTTTGCATAATCATCGGCTGAGCGCTCTACTCTACCGCCCTCATATATAATGACATCATCAGCTAAAAAGCCGCGTGCTTTGCTCTTATCGCCACCCTGTATGGCTTGGTGAAATTGCATAACGACTTTACCTGCATCACTTGTTAATACGGTCAATTCACCACGTTTACTTGTATTATTTTTTTCGCTTGCATGAGCTATTGTAACATTGCTCATGGTTAAGAAAATTAACAAAGCCGCTGTTACTATTATTTGAATTATTTTCATTTTTATTCCTATCTTTAATAATTAATCTATTGCCGTTAGCACTTGATATTGCTCGGGTGTTAAAGTCGGTAATCGTTTAATAAAAGCAACCATGGCCCATATTCTTTCATCACTGTGAGTTTTCCCCCAAGCTGGCATCCCTGAAGCTTTTATGCCATGTTTAATCACCCAAAAATTCTTCCTTGCAAGCTCTTCATCAGTACCGTGTTGATGAGTTTCATGCGAAATACTTAAATTAGGTGGTTGAGGATACAGCCCAATGCTCATATCACTTTCTTCTAATCCAGGTTTTAGATGACAGCTTGAGCACATATATTCATAATCTGCTCCTCCCATTAACAACAACTCAGGACTTTCCAAATCAGGTACTTTGATATGTTGAGCCGATTTCTTTATGGATGCCTCCCTAGTTTCTTCAAGAAGCCAATAAACAATATCACTGTGAGGTTCATCTGCGGCTACATTCACTATCCCTGAATACATGACAGTGGCTGCACTAGCTCCTCCCAATAGCAATAATATCAATAAAATTTTAAGAGCTTTCATAACAATTCCTTACTTTAAAAGTCACTTAATACGAGCTTCAATTAAGTGACTTTTAATATTTAACTAATGGTTCTGGTGATCATCACTATTAGCCTTTTTATTTTTCTTTTTTTCCATTTTACTGTGATCCATTCCTTTCATTTTACTGTGATCCATTTCTTTCATTTTGCTGTGATCCATTTCTTTCATTTTGCTGTGATCCATTTTCTCCATTGAAGATTTTGATTGCTTCATACACTTTTTCATCATTGCAACTGCAACAGGGTCTTTCATATCCATCTTGCTATGATCCATTTTGCTACAATCAGCTTTTTCTGCTTTTTTTGCATGCATTTTCGGATCATGAGCGGATGCATTCATTGATAAAGTAATTGCTGGTACTAATATCAAAGCGATTTTGCCTACAGTTTTAATAAAGTTAGTTTTCATGGTTCTCTCCTACGTTAGTGATTAAGTTTAATTTAAGTAAATTCATCGAATGCAATATTAGTTGCATCAACATTCTTAGTTTTCAAAAGATTTATCGTTGCTGACATCATATTCGGTGGGCCGCATAGATAAAATTCAACACCATCAATTTGACAAATTTTGTTAATTTTTGATGTGAGTAAATCTTGAACATACCCCTTTGCTCCTGACCAGTTCTTATGCGGCCTAGACAAAACAGGGTAGTAAAAAAGTTTGTATATTTTCTAGAAAGCCTGTAAAGCTCATCTTTATATAACAAGTCCTCCTCAGTTCTAGCACCATAGAAAAAATAGATACCTCTAGTTTCCTTTCTTTCTTTTTGGTAGAAGCACAATTGCTCTTCAATCAATGATTTCAATGGTGCCATTCCAGAGCCTGCTCCGATAAGCATCATTGTTTTATTACTTGAAGGTTTAGCGTGAAAATCTTCAAATGGACCAGCCGCTTCTATTGTTTGCCCTAGCCCCAAATTGCATATGTAGCTAGAACCTACACCGGGATATATACTTTTATTTGGAGCATTTTGAATTTTGACGGTAAACTTTAACTCGTTAGTACCAGCTTCAATCTGCCCATCACCATTAGCTAGAGAATAGCTTCGACTACAAGCTTGATGCTCATACTCTAAATACTCAATATCACGCCAATGGTATTTGAAAGCGTCAGGAAGACGCGCTGGTATAGATACTCCTTTAGCTGGTGGTATATAGAAGCGAAGATGAGCACCTGCTTTGAATTTTAATCTCTCACCACCAAGCACTTTAAAACGCAACTCTTTTATATAGGGACTAATAAACTCACTATGCGTTAATTCAAGAAGGTATTTTTTGGCTTTAGTAACATCAATTAATGTTAACCTCTTAGTTTCTGTTGCATCATGTTGACAAGCCAATCTGTAACCTTGTTGCAATTGTTCCTTTGTTAAAAGTACATGCTCTGCTGAAGTGACTTTGACACTGCTATCAAGACGTACTTTACATTGCCCACAAGTACCGCCACAGGTTGATGACAAAGCAATATCATGATCAATTAAACCGTCAAGTAAGTTGGTATTAGTAGCTAAATCGAATTCCCCGATAGGCTCCAGATCTTTATCAAATAGCGCCAAAGTTCGACTTTTGTTGCCAAAGCGAACTTTGTATTGACCATTAAAGAGCAGCTCAATAGTCCAGATAAAACCAGTTAAGGAAAAGAAAAGCGTGAAAAGAGAAAATAAAATGATTTGAACATTATTGAAGCTTCCTTCAGTGCCATAATCCATAAAGTGAAGCATAAAGAAAATATCAACAAACCGTTTATCATCATTAATGTGTTTAATTATTCGACCAGAACCAGCATCAATATAAACGCTAGTTTGAATATAATCAGCATAGTTAACTTGCCACACTTCATTTTGCTCACGAGGTATATCTTCATATGGAGGTGATAATTTAACTGCATTTTTAATCACACCTTTACCATTGTAGGAAGATTGGGCCAGTTTTCTAACCATAGTTTCATCAATAACGACTGGCTCAGCGGTGTACGCATCAACCAAAGAGTAGTCATTGTCAAAATGGCTATATAAACCTTTATTATGAGTTAACAAATAGTAAGGGTGCTCTAATAGTGATATTTGTTTTAACGATACGACTTGTTTTGATTGAGATAAGACAAGCTGTGGTTCAACTAACCTATTAATATCAACTTGGGCAACAACGGGAGTTTGTTTATATTGATTTCCTGAAGCCTTTTGATGATCCATCAAATTAAAATATAAGCCTGTTCCTAACCATACTAGTAGTTGTAGGCCAACCAACAAGGATAGCCACTTATGTAGCTTTTTAAGGAACAACATTATCTAGCTACTCCCATACTTTTATCTAATGTATTTTTTGCTCTGTTTTTGAAAATAACAAAGTAACTCAATACACCACCAGTAATTGCCGCAAAAATAGAAAAAAGTGTGAACCAAAAAAGTAGTTTATTACTTGGATCTTCTTCTTCGTAATCCATGACATGCAAACTAAACATCAAATCAAAGATTCGCCAAAATTCATGTCGCTTACTGACAAGCTTTCCTGTTTGAGCTGAAACATATATCGACGGACTGCCAAAATCATCAAAGTTAACCCGCCAAGCAGGTAATGCTCGACGGCTTAATTCAAACGGTGGATTTTCTGTAATCAATTCAGACTCAAGGACCGCACCATCACCACTATAATAGTGTTTTGCAGCGCTAATAGCTACGACTTTGTTTAAGGGAGAAATCTTCTCCCCATTACTAGCATTTACAACATATTTTTCGTCATGCTCTGTAAAACGATAAACGGCTTGGTCTATAAAAACTTCTACGGCAATGTTTTTTGCGTCAGGATATTGCTTAGCTAATGCAGATAATGGGTAAGTAATTTCATCCACATTAACTTTAGCTTGGTGATTAACCGCCAAACTATCACCATGAATATAGTCAATATCAAAAATAACCATATAGGCACCTGATATCGACCAAATCAAAAACTGCAAGCCTAAAAACAACATCAACCACCGATGAAGTTTCCGGCTAACCTTCAACGTTTTCATGCTCTATGCCTTGCTCGAAACATTTTTAATCGATGACGAACGCCACAAATAAAATAATGCAGGTAGAACAAGTAAAGTTAAAATCACCGCACTTAGCATTCCACCAACCATAGGTGCTGCAATACGACTCATCACTTCAGAACCAGTACCTGTGCCATATAATATTGGCAATAAGCCAACGATTATAGCTGCTGCGGTCATCATGACCGGACGTACACGTAAGCCTGCACCATGTAACACCGCTTGAAGCACATCAGCCTTCGTTGGTGAAATATCCTTTGACTGATGATCATTAATCATTTCGTGATAAGCCTGATTCAAATAAACCAACATAATCACACCTATCTCAACAGCAACCCCCGCTAGCGCGATAAAACCAACACCTACAGCGACAGAGAAGTTGTAGCCTTGGATATACATCAACCAAATACTACCCACCATAGCCAAAGGTAGAGTTCCCATGATCATTGCCACTTCAATAACATTTCTGAAGTTCAGATAAAGTAGAATAATAATAATGAACAAGGTTAACGGCACTACATAAGTCAATTTAGCTTTGGCACGTTGCATATACTCATATTGACCAGCCCACGCAATTGAGTAGCCAGCAGGAAGTTTTAGCTTATCTTCAACAACCTTTTGTGCATCAACAACGTAACTACCAACATCCACACCTTCAATGTCTACAAATGCCCAACCATTTAATCTTGCATTTTCTGACTTTATTCCCGGAGGGCCGTCTTCAACGAGCACATTCGCAACATCGCCTAATGAGATCCTTTGCCCATTTGGTGTCACTATTGGTAGCAAAGATAATGTTTCAGGCGAATCACGATAGTCTTGTGGGTAACGTAAACTCACTGGATAGCGCTCTAAGCCTTCAACAGTTTTGGTGACATTCATACCACCAATGGCCGTAGCAACAACCTGCTGAATTTCGCTAATATTTAAACCATAACGGGCTGCTTTAGCGCGTTGTATATCAACTTTAACGTAACGCCCACCAGCTACACGCTCTGAATATACTGATGCTGTTCCAGGTACATCTTTCAAAATAACTTCTAATTGTTTACCGATGTCCTGAATTACCGATAAGTCAGGTCCTGCGACTTTAATACCAACAGGTGTCTTAATACCCGTAGCTAACATATCAATACGTGTTTTTATTGGCATCACCCACGCATTAGTTACCCCAGGGAGCTTAACTAAACCATCTAGCTCTTTTTTCAAACTCTCAGTAGTAACACCTTCTCGCCACTCTGAACGAGGCTTTAATTGAATAAAAGTTTCAATCATTGTTAAAGGCGCTGGATCAGTAGCAGTTTCCGCTCTACCTACTTTACCAAACACAGTTTTAACTTCTGGAACTGTTTTAATCAGCTTATCCGTTTGTTGTAACAGTTGACGTGCTTGCCCTATCGAAATACCAGGATAAGTTGTAGGCATATACATTAAGTCACCTTCATCAAGTGGAGGGATAAATTCACTACCAATCTTGTCAAGTGGATATATACCAATAGCAAGAACTGCCAATGCTGCTACTAAAGTTGTCTTTGGAAAACGTAATACCGTTTTTAGAGCAGGCATATAGATAAAGGTTAAAAAGCGATTCACCGGGTTTTTATGCTCAGGTAAAACCTTACCCCTTATAAAATACCCCATCAGTACAGGGACTAATGTAATCGCTAATGCCGCTGATGCTGCCATTGCATACGTTTTAGTAAAGGCAAGTGGAGCAAACATTCGCCCTTCTTGAGCTTCCAAGGTAAAAACAGGAACAAAACTCACCGTAATAATTAACAAGCTAAAGAATAGAGCAGGACCAACTTCACTGGCCGACTCCACTACTATTTTCCAGCGGTTTTCATTAGTTAACGGTGTTTTTTCCATGTGCTTGTGCATATTTTCTATCATTACAATAGCACCGTCGATCATGGCACCAATCGCAATTGCAATCCCTCCTAGCGACATAATATTCGCATTAAGACCTTGCATATGCATAACGATAAATGCCGTCAATATCCCTACAGGTAAACTCACAATGGCGACTAGTGACGAGCGGACATGAAATAAGAAAATGATACAAACTAGCGCCACAACGCCAAATTCTTCTAATAGCTTATAAGCTAAGTTATCAACAGCCCTTTCAATTAATGCAGAGCGATCATAAACAGGAACAATTTCAACCCCTTCAGGTAAACCTTTCTTCAGTTGCTCTAGCTTTTCTTTAACACCATTAATGACTTGCTGAGCATTTTCTCCAAAGCGCATAACAACGATACCACCAACAGTTTCTCCTTCACCGTTAAGCTCAGCGATACCTCGACGCATTTGTGGGCCAGTCCCAATATCTGCAACATCTTTTAGTAATAGAGGTGTGCCATTTTCATTTACTCCTAAAGGTATATTCTCTAAATCTTCAACACTTTTGAGATAACCAGTTGCTCTAACCATGTACTCGGCTTCTGCCATTTCAACAACAGATGCCCCGATCTCTTGGTTACCTTGCTTAATAGCCATTTGAATATGTGAAAGAGGGATCCCAAATGCTCTTAATTTTTCAGGATTAATTCTTACTTGGTATTGCTTAACCATACCGCCAAGTGCAGTAACTTCTGATACGCCAGGGACAGTTTGCAATTCATATTTTAAAAACCAATCTTGTAAACTGCGCAATTGACTTAAGTCTTGTTGACCCGTTTTATCAACTAAGGCGTATAAATATACCCAACCTACGCCTGTAGCATCAGGTCCTAATTGCGGTCGTGCATTGCTGGGTAAGCTAGGGGCTACTTGACTTAAATATTCAAGTACTCGCGAACGCGCCCAATACAAATCTGTATCTTCATCAAAGATGACATACACGTAAGAGTCACCAAAAAAAGAATAACCTCGAACAGTCACTGCGCCAGGAACTGACAGCATGGCAGTAGTCATCGGATAGGTAACCTGGTCTTCAACAACTTGTGGGGCTTGACCAGGGTAACTTGTTTTAATAATTACTTGCACATCAGATAAATCAGGCAGTGCATCAATAGGCGTTTTATTAACAGAATATAAACCAATGCCTACGAGTAAAAAGGTAGCGAGTAATACAAAAAATCGATTACCAACGGACCAACGTATTATAGAAGCAATCATAATAATCTAACTCCTATATTAGTGGTTTGAATGATCAACAACAGGTGCTTCTAATCTAGAAGTTTCACCCTGTTCATCACCTTGCCCTAGTGGGGCAATTTCAAAAATTACAAAATGTTCACCACGCACTTCAAAAGTAAACTTAACTTCCATCCCCTCAGAAAGTCCTTCAAGGCTAACATTGTGCCCTGTAATGAAATCTAAAGTAGCCGCAGGTCGTCCCCATTTTTCAATAGCAGTTCGACTAATGTTCACCATTCCATGATCGATCATTAACGAGTTAATTGTTCCAGTAACTGTCGCTGACGAGTCATCTGCCACTTCTTCAGTTACTTGGCTTGTATCACTTTCACTCATGTCGTCAGGAACATGGATGTTGCTAATTTTATAATCACCATTATCTTCTTTTGTCACTTCAACATGTAAACTCATCCCTTCACTAAGTAATGAAAAGTCAACGCTGTCCGATGCTATGAAATCCATCGTCATTTCTGGCCATTCCCATTCAAGTATCGCCTCATGAGCTAAAGTTAACATTTTATGATCTGCCATCATGCTCTCGATACTAGCTTGAACCCAAACAGAAGAAGGCATTGAAGCATCCGCTTCATCAACATCGCTATTCATTCGCTTGAAGTCTGAAGACTTACTCGATTCTGAATCTAATAAGAACTGTGCAGAACTAACAACTTTTTCCCCATCACGCACCCCTTCAAGTATCTCAACACTTTCGCTATCGTATCGACCTACAGATACTGCAACCGATTTAAAACTCCCCTCACCTAAGGCGAGAACAACTCTATCTTGGTTTCCTGTTCTAATAAGTGCTTCTTTAGGGATTAATAAAGCTTGTTCGTCACCTGTTGTGTGAATCGCAATTTGAGCAAACATATTTGGTTTGAATTCGCCTTCTTCATTTTTAAAACGAAGACGTACTTTCACAGTACGAGTTTTTGCATCTAGTGTTGGGTAAATATAATCAACTTTTCCTTGCCATGTTTTTCCTGGTAAGTAATCAAGAGTCATGGTTACTGGGGTGCCTGTTTTGACTTGACCCGCTTGGCGTTCAAAGACTTCAGCTTCAACCCACACTTCCGATAAATCACCAATTGACATTAAAGTAGAGCCAGGCTTAACAAAAAATCCTTCACGTATTTTTAAATTTTCCACCACGCCATTTTGTGGAGAATAAAAAGTAATTGTTTGCTGTACTTTCTTTGTTTTCTTAAGTTTTACTATTGATGATTTTGGAAGTTGTAATGCTGACAATCGATTTTCAGCAGCACTAATTAATCGGCTATTTTTACGATCTAATGCCAATAATAATTCTTCTTGGGCATTAACTAATTCTGGGGAATAAATTTCATAAAGGGGTTGCCCCTTCTTAACAGGATCTCCAATAGCCTTAACATATAGCTTTTCAATCCATCCTTGTACTCGTGGATGGATATGAACTAACTTATCTTCATCATAAGCAACATAACCGACTGTATTTATTTCAGTGTGCAATGATTTATAACTAACTATTGCTGTTCTTACACCGAGGTTATTTACAACATCAGGAGAGATACGAATTGTTCCGGGACCTTCATCAGGTCCTTTACCACCATCGTCGTAAACAGGTACTAAATCCATACCCATTGGTGACTTCCCTGGCTTATCTCTTTTGTAGTTCGCGTCCATTGGAGCTACCCAATAAAGCGGCTTCTTTTCAGCCGTTACAACAGAGCTTGCTTCCCCACTATTTGTCGGGGCCATAAAACTATAAACCCCAAATGTTAAAAAGCCACCGATAACCATGCCAATTACTATTGGCTTAATATTGTTGTTCATTATTCTTCTCCCGAAATAACAGTGAAACCACTATTATTTGATAAATTCATATTATTGTTACTAACGACAGGATCTATGCTGCCTATAAAAAGGTAATTAAGTTCTAGTAATAATTTCTGCTCTTCGACATTAAGCGTTAACTCATCTATTTCCGCATTTAATACAGCGATTCGTGAGCGAACTACTTCGGCAAAGTCACCATCATCATTGGTGTAGGCTGTTAGCGAAGCTTCAGCTTGATCATGGATTTGAGGCAGTAGCTTGTCTTTGTATAAGTTCTGTCTATCTTTCAATCGAAGTAAGCGCCCTTTTGCACTGGAGTATGATGCGAGCAATTTCCTCATCAATAATAATTTTTCAGTTTTTATAGCTTCTGTTTTTGAAATAGCTGACTTAACTTCTTTGTCCTGTCTATTATCTGTAAAAAGCGGCAAGTCAAAAGTAACCCCTACAGAGAACAAGTCCGCTCGACTATTTCCCATTGGATCATCATCACGGTAACCATAACTAGCATTAACTCCCCACTCAGGTTTGTATTTTTGCTTTGCCAATTTAATTCCAGTTTTTGTTGATTTAATTTTCTTTTCAACTGCGACAAGTGAAGGGTGGTTAGCAATATACTTTGCCAGTTCACTAGGGCGTAACCAGCTATCTGTAAGAACTATATTGCTATTTACTAGGTCAATTTGAGGTAATTGCTTAGTCAAAACGATATTATGAAGGTTAAAATCATCGTCTACATAAGTTTCACTTTGAGAACTTTTCTCTATAGAAAACTCTGTTAACCATTGAGACAACATACCTTCAAAGCGGTTTTGTTGTTGTCCTAAGACATCTAAACGATCTTCTAATCTTGTAAGCTCCAATTGCGCTCTTACAATATCTTGCTGCCTTGTTTTACCTAAAGTAGACGAATAACTTGCTTCAGCAACATCCGCTAACTGTTCAAAAAGTGTTCTGTTTTTTTCAATTAAAGCAATACTTTCTTGAACTCTGTATGCATCCAACCAAAGGCTACCAACAGTAACAGCTACTTTGGACTCTCGATCTTTTCGTTGATACGGGAATGATTCACTTTCAATCTTGAGTTGTTCTCGTTTAATCAACAATGTATCCCCACGAGGAAACATTTGAGATATGCCAACTTTCGCTTGTGTCATTCCCTCTTGTCCAAAATCAAAGCCATCTGTAGGTAAATTGGCTAACCCTATAGATACTTTCGGATCTGGTAACGTGCCTACGGCTGTACTCATCGCTTCAATAGCATTTTGCTTATGAACATTTCCCGTTAACCATGGATCATTCTTCTGCGCAGACTTGATAGCTTTCTCAAAAGTTAAGGCTGAACTAGAAGTAATAGTAGGAATATCAGCAGAATTTGCAGTTAGCACTGTAAGAGCTAACATACCCGCACAGTATTTCACGCTTAAACTTCTGATATTTTTAAATTTATTCATTAAAACTGCTCCTCATAAGATTGAACGCTAGCATAGACCTCATAAGCGCCCCCTTTCTTAAGTAATAACACTTTATAAGGTTGAAATTTATCACCTACTTCCATACCGGGAGTTCCCGCTGGCATTGCAGGAACAGATAATCCAATAACATCGTCAGCGTGTTTTTCTTTTAAAAATTTATGAATAAATTTGGCAGGAACATGCCCTTCAAATGCATAACCATCTTTTGATATAGCGGTATGACAAGAACGGTATCGAGGCTCTATTCCTTTCTCTTCTTTAACCGCTGTAAAATTTTGATAATTATGGACTTTTGATTCGAACCCTTGCTCATTTATATGGCTAACCCATTTTTTGCAGCAACCACATGTAGGACTCTTATAAACCTCTAAAAGAATAGGATGAGGTTTAGCATTTTGTGTTTTAGATGAAGTCACTGAAACTTCTTCTTTTGAACAACTTGCAATAGCAAT
>NZ_BADU01000132.1:0-2043 GCF_000239875.1 Pseudoalteromonas sp. BSi20311
AAAGGTAAAAGAATGATAAAAATAACACTTAAGCCAACACCAAAAAATATCAAATCCATTATTTAATCAACAAAAAAGAAAAGCAGTTAATCTAAACAAAGTAGGCCATTAAGCATGCTAATAAAAACATAAGGCTAAATGTTATAAACAAAATATAATAAAGCTTAAACCACATCTGCAAATTTTTGGGTACCTTTTCTCTCTCCTCTATTACCTTATAACGCCTAGCATACCAATCGAATAGAAATATAGAACCGTAGTGCAATGCTCCGCTACCAGCAGTTATGATATTTAATGAGTAAAACCGATTTCCATCATCTAGAACATCCTCTACCAACCGTGTTTTTTTATCTTTTATAGCTATTAAAATTGGTAATATTATAAAAAAGAAAAGACCCGCAGATGTAAGAAACAGAGTTAAAAACCACAACTTAATAGGCTCCATTAATTTTCAACAACCTCATATATTAACTCGCCTGCAACCCCTCCAGAATAACCTCCAACAGAGCCACCTAGAACACCGCCTGCTCCGCCCGCAACAATACCACACCATAAAAGACTCGTTCCTCCGGATGGTAAACCAAAAACTACATTACATAATGAATAGCCTCCAAGATAGCCTAACCCAGCACCACCTAAAACAGCACCTCCAGCCTTACCTGTCTCAACATACTTGGCCTTGGTACAAGCTTGCTCATTTCCTTCTGTACATGCTTTTATGATATTTGCACTGGCCTCGACACCTGTCAGCGCAATTCCAACATACCCAACTCTTTTTAGGTTTTTGGCCATATTGGCTACAGTTTTGTAGTTTTGGGCAAATTCAGGAATACTTTTAGCCACCCCTCCTTGTTGTTGCCAATGATGTATCATGCTTTTAGAGCTTAATCCTAAATTTCGTCTTATATCACCCGCCACTAAACTTCCGCCCAAGGCAGGTTGAGCAAAGCGACTTAGAGCCGTATCTAAGCGAGTAAAAAGAAGTTTGCGTCTATGAAAAAACTGTTGATTATTTAAGTTACCATGCGCATTGTATTGATTAACGTATGTCTTTTCTAATTCCTTTAAAATCGCTTTAACTTGCCCAACATGTGAGTTCTATGAGTTGTTAGCAACACCTAAATACAACCCATTATACTTAGCGACGTTACTAAGTAGCTCATAACGTTTAGAAAGTATTTCTTTTTCATGCTCATCAAGCTCTCTTAGCTTTTTATCTACATCAAGGGCTGAAGCTTGAAATTGCTGTTCTAGCTCAGTGCATTCCATTGTATTGATTGGAGATATCAATACGATCTGCCCAGGTTTTGCATAGCCATCAACAATGTGTGAGTTTACAAATTTAAAGTGTTTGAATGTCTTTTCAGAGGGGGGGTTATAGAGTGCGATTATTAAAGCATCGATACTCATTCGCTTTTCTACAATATGAATAGCGTAGTCGTTTGGTACTAAGAATTGGTTAGTCATGTCCGCTCCTTGCGTTATTAATTTTCCCTAAAAAAGCATACTACAGCATGTAATAATTTGTGCTGTCTCAATGCTTACATATATTGAAAAGTGAATCAATAAAACATTTCTAAGCTCATGAGAAGTACAATTTATAAAAAACTATATTAACTTAAAAAAAGTGGATGAAAGCGCTTCACTGTCATTAAACAATATAATGCACTTCAATATTAAATCGAAGGCTTGCTTGCTCAATGCAATATAAAAAATATTTAAAGCTGTCATCACTCAAAAAGGTATTTTCATGCCCTCTTCCACGATTCATCACATGATAAAATGCGTTCTCGTACTCTATTCGCAGCGGCCTAGACATAGTAATTCACTCAATGATTAGTAAACTATAAATCTAGACCTTTGATGTCTGAAGTCAAGACTTGACCCCTTTCGTTTTCATCAAAAGATGAAACCGGCGACGTTGCCCGCGCATTTAATAAATTTGTTGCTAAAATTCGCACCACAATAACCTCAGTGGCATCTGAAACCACTCAGGTTGCATCAACTTCCGAAGAGCTTTCAATAGTTAGTAACACCACAAGT
>NZ_BADU01000131.1:0-48242 GCF_000239875.1 Pseudoalteromonas sp. BSi20311
ATGCAATTAATAATATTAACTATTGTTTTGTGCAAACGCCTTACATGCGTCTTTATCTTCACACTCGCCGTACAGGTAAAGAGAGTGGTTAGTTAACTTAATACCGTTTTCATCAGCAATCTCGAGTTGACGACGTTCAATTAAGTCATCTTCAAACTCAACAACTTTGCCACATTTTAAACATACTAAATGGTCATGGTGAGTGCTGCCAGAAAGTTCAAATACTGACTTACCGCCTTCAAAGTGGTGACGGCTTACAATTCCTGCATCATCAAATTGATTTAAAACACGGTAAACAGTCGCAAGACCAATTTCTTCGCCTAGATCTAATAAAACCTTGTAAACATCTTCAGCGCTTATGTGTTGGTTATCTGGAGATTGAAGAATCTCTAAAATTTTAATACGCGGTAAAGTTACCTTTAGCCCGGCTTTTTTAAGTTCCAAGTTATGATCAGTCATTAAATCTGTCTCAATTTTATTTAGTTATACTAGACATCTTGCAAGATGTACTCGTCACAATAACAGTTAGGATAACGTGCCTTAGCAGGAAGTGCAAAGAACAATTGATCTATATCAATATTAACGCGGAAAATGCTAACTGTTTGATAATATTTTAAACAGTTAGCATTAAAAGGGGGGATTAATCTGCTAACTCGCTTAAGCACATTTCATCATATACCTGAGCACACCACTGTTTAACACGCTGCTCAGTCAATTCTGGCTGACGGTCTTCATCAATACCTAAACCAACAAAATGTTTGTCATCAGCCATGCCTTTTGATGCTTCAAAATCATAACTGTCTGTAGGCCAATGCCCTACAACAATAGCGCCACGTTCTGTTACGATATCGTTGATCATGCCCATAGCATCTAAGAAGTATTCTGCATAGTCTTCTTGGTCGCCACAGCCAAAAATAGCCACTAGTTTACCTTCAAAGCTTACTTCTTCAAGCTCAGGAAAGAAATCATCCCAATCACATTGCGCTTCACCATAATACCAAGTTGGAATACCGAATAAGATCAGATCAAACTCAGCAATCTCTTCTTTAGAGCTTTTTGCAATGTCATGCACAGCAACGAGCTTTTTACCCAATTCTTTTTGGATCATTTTTGCTACGTGTTCTGTGTTACCTGTGTCACTTCCGAAAAAAATGCCTACACTTGCCATGGATTTAAACCTTTTATCTATCAATAGCCAATCTTTCTTGTAAAATTGTTTCGATCAACGCACTGCGGCTAATATTTTGTGCATCTGCCATATCACTCAGTGCCTGATACAGCTGTGACGAAACTTTAAATTCAACACGCTTTAAACCACGTGCCTTATCTCTTTTTATTTGATTACGTTTATTAACCTTTAACTGCATATCCCGAGGAAGGGGATTAGTTTTAGGTCTTCCTGGACGTTTTTCGTATTCAAATAAATCAAGCGTTGTTCTATCTGTTTCTGACTTGGCCATGCTTAACCTACACCCGCACCTTGCCAAAATACCTGAATAAGTCCTTTGGCAATAAAGCCAGAGCAACCTAAAAAGAGTACCAGCCACACAATATAACGACCAAATTTAGGCACATTGCCGCTTTTCAGTACGTCTTTAATTGCCAAGCCGATAAAAATAAAAATACCTGCTAAGCCAAAATACAACCCTAAGGTATCAAATTCGTTAATAAACTGACTGACCATCGACGTATAACCTTTAAATTAAACGGCGCGTACTATAGCACATAAATCTTTAATTATTTAGTGTGATAAATCAAAAACACGCCATAAAAATAACATTAAACTGCAGTTAAAAAATCATTGATTGCTTTGTTTACAGCCTGTGGTTTTTGGGCATGTAACCAATGACCCGCACCATGAATGATTTTTGCACTGACGTTTTTAAACAGCGCATTAATCGCTTCGCGATGCTCGGTTAAAATGTAGTCAGAGTCATTACCTTTAATAAACAGAGTTTCGCACAAACAAGAATTATTTGCATTAATGTTTGCGGTAATAGTTGAATATTTATCATCGAGCACAGGTAAATTAAAGCGCCAAACAAAGTGCCCATCATCATTTTTATATAAACTTTTTAATAAAAACTGACGTACACCTAACTCCTCTATATACGGTTGCATTATTAAATCAGCTTGCTTTCTATCACTAATATCTGCATTTTTTACTGCATTTAAAGCCTCAAGTATTTGAGTATGGCGCGCAGGGTAGCTCACAGGCGCAATATCAAGAACCACTAGTTTATCGACTAAATCAGTATGGCTCAGTGCTATTTGCATCGCCACTTTGCCGCCCATAGAGTGCCCAACCAGATGCGCTTTTTGTATGTTTAATGCCGTCATTAATTCAACAACATCATTAGCCATTTCAGTATAATCCATTTCATCGCTGTGGGGCGAAAGGCCATGATTACGTAAATCAACATTGGTTACGCAAAAATGCTCGCTTAATGGCTTTGCAATCACATTAAGGTTTTCTAATGAGCCAAACAGTCCATGGATCAAAATAACATTTGGACCTTGACCAATTTGTTTGTAATTTAATTGCATAAACGTCTCCCATAATTTTGCGCATAGTTTGCCGAGCATTAACTAAAAAAGCAAAAAATACAGATATTATTTAAACGCTGGATGCAAAATACCTAGCTCTCTGATTATTTGGTCATTATTAATTATATGTTTAGGGTAGCGTGGGTTGTAACTCGCATTTCTAACTGGATTGGGTATAATCATATCGAAAGAAAAATGTGACCCGTAATGACAGGAAGAACATGAAACAAATCGACATAGACGACGAGTTATATCAGTACATTGCAAGCAATACACAGAGTATTGGTGAGAGTGCATCCACTATTTTACGTCGTTTATTAAATCTCAACGGCGAAAAAATTAACACCACTAAATTAGACACTGATCATAAAAATGAAACCGTTAGTGTGTCTAATTCATCACTAGAACAACCTATAGCAGACGTTGAACAGCCAACCCAAGTAGCAAAACCGCCGGTAAATAAAAAAAATGCAAACGTATTTAATATTTTAAATAAAGAAGAATTGGCGATGCAAAAAGGTGTTGTAGGTCGTTTCTTATTTATTTTAAGTGCATTTTATCGAACGCATAAAACAGACTTCTCTGCGGTACTAGATATTAAAGGTCGAGATCGTGTTTACTTCGCGACCAGTAAAGAAGACTTAGTGAATAGCGGTAGTAGTATGAACCCAAAAAATATCACTGACAGTGAATATTGGGTGATGACCAATTCTAATACCACGCGTAAAAAAATGATGCTGCATGAAGTTGCACTTAGTTTAGGCTATAGCAACGAGCAAGCTGAAAAAATTCGTGATTATCTTTAAGGAAAGACCATGGCAATTCATTCCGGCGCAGGTAAAACTGCACCACAATCGGCTTTAGTGAATGTACCAAAGTTAGTGTCTGCGTATTATTTAAATGAGCCTGACTTAGAGCAAAACCCCGAGCATTGTGTTGCATTTGGCACCTCAGGGCACCGAGGCTGTGCCTACGATGTAAAATTTAACGAATCACACATATTATCAATTACCCAAGCTATTTGTGATTACAGAAAACAGAACGATATATTTGGTCCGTTATTTTTAGGTAAAGATACCCACGCACTGAGCGAGGCGGCCTTTAACTCAGCAATTGAAGTGTTGGTTGCTAATGAAGTGCAAGTGATCACCCAAGAAAATGGTGACTTTACTCCAACGCCAGTTATTAGCCATGCTATTGTTAGTTATAATAAAAATCATCCTAATGAGCTTGCCGATGGCATTGTAGTGACTCCATCTCATAATCCACCAGAAGATGGCGGTTTTAAATATAACCCGCCCAATGGCGGTCCTGCAGATACAGACGTTACAAAATGGATTGAAGACAGAGCCAATCAATTATTATTAGAAGACTTAGTTGAAGTAGAACTGTTTCCTTTTGCTAAAGCTTCACGTTCTGGTTTTATTCGCTACGAAGATTTAATGACGCCTTATATTGATGATTTAAAAAACATTATTAATTTAAAAGCGATTAGCGATGCAGGCATCAAGATTGGTATTGATCCATTAGGTGGCTCAGGCATTAACTTTTGGCCAGTGATTGCGCAAAAATATAATTTAGATTTAACGGTCGTTAATGACAGTGTTGATCCGCGTTTTGCATTTATGCCGCTTGATAAAGATGGCAAAATTCGTATGGATTGCTCATCACCTTATTCAATGGCTAATTTAATTGCCCTTAAAGATGATTTTGATTTATCGATTGGTAATGACCCTGATTATGACCGTCACGGCATAGTAACACCAGATGGGTTAATGAATCCTAATCACTTTTTAGCCGTAGCGATTGACTATTTACTAACGCATCGTGATTGGGATGCCAGTGTTGAAATCGGTAAAACCCTTGTTTCTAGCTCAATGATTGACAAAGTAACTGAGCGCAACAAGCGTAAAGTAAAAGAAGTACCCGTTGGCTTTAAATGGTTTGTTGAGGGTTTAAACAAAGGCAAATTGGCCTTTGGTGGTGAAGAAAGCGCTGGTGCGGCTTTCTTACGTTTTGATGGCACGGTTTGGTGTACAGACAAAGATGGCTTTATTATGGGGTTACTCGCCGCTGAAATTCTTGCAGTTACGGGTAAAACCCCGTCTGCGTTATATAAAGAACTAGAGCAAGAGTTTGGTGCGCCACTTTATAAACGTTTAGATGCGCCGGCAACGCATGAGCAAAAGTCACGATTAAAAGCGCTCAGTGCTAATGACGTAAAAGCAGATACCTTAGCGGGTGAAGCCATTTTACAAAAACTTACTCATGCGCCAGGTAATAATGCGGCAATTGGTGGTTTAAAAGTAGTAACTGAAAGCGGCTGGTTTGCAGCGCGTCCTTCAGGTACTGAAGATATATATAAAATATATCTAGAATCATTTAAAGGCGAAGAGCACTTAGCCTTATTAGAAAAAGAAGCTAAAAAACTGGTTGATTCAGTAATTAGCTAATCTGCTATTAAAATTAAAAACGGCTGATTTATTCAGCCGTTTTTGTATCTACAATTTATAAAACAAAAAGGGCTCTTATAGTGATGTCAGCCACTTCAGAATATATTAATCAATTAAAACAAGATGGTGATTTTTTAACGCTTTCTCGAAACCATGAATGGCATTTGGATGCAGGCCAATTTACCCTTAATAATAATACGCAAGTAACTGTGCATGATACCGGTGTGATTGAGTTTGAACCTGATTGTATAACGTCAAAGAATGTGGTGCTTTCAAGTGCCATTCATGGCAATGAAACAGCCCCCATTGAAATTTGCGATGAACTGATTAAACACATTATTAGTGGGCAACTTGAATTACAACAACGGGTTTTATTTATTTTTGGTAACCCTCAGTCAATTAATATTGGTAAACGCTTTGTAGAAGAGAACTTAAATCGCTTATTTAATGGGCACCACACAGTTGATGGCATTGCGATGAACGACGAACGCGTTCGCGCTGATAAACTTGAGCAATATGTTAGCGATTTTTACGCCCGTTCTGAGCAGGGTACGTATCGCTGTCATTATGATTTACATACCGCTATTCGCGGTTCTAAAAACGAAAAATTTGCTGTTTACCCATTTTTACATGGCAAGCCTTGGAAAAAGTCGCAACTGCAGTTCTTATTAAGCTGTGGTGTGAATACAGTATTGATGATGAAGTCGCCTGCTACCACGTTTAGCTACTATTCGTCGTTTGTGCATGGTGCCGACTCATTTACTGTAGAGCTTGGGCAAGTGAAACCCTTTGGTGAAAATGACATGTCACGCTTTGCAAAAACAAAACAAACTCTAACTGCATTAATTAGCCAAAAAGAAGTGGAATACCATAAATTTAATGCAAATGACTTTGAGTTGTTTTCTGTTCATCGCACAATTAACCGAACAGAACAAAACTTTAGCTTTCCGTTTTCTGATGATGCCGAGAACTTTACAGGCTTTGCAAAGGGTGAGCTTTTAGCAACTGATGGTGATAATGCAATTTATGCGGACGTAGAAGGGGAAGCGATTATTTTTCCTAACGCACAAGTTGCTATTGGACAACGTGCACTATTAACGGTTGTCCCTATGCAAGTAGACAGCCGCTTTAGTTAATTCAACACATCAGACCACTTGTTATTAAAGTTTAACCAACTGATTAATAAGTGGTTAATTTTATGTATAGTTAACTTGCCAGTTTTTTGCTCAATATTTACTTTTGTTTGGTCACAGTTTTGTTGAATAACACTTTACGTTAACGTAAAGTGTTGGCAGCTTTAATTAAATACAGTGCAGATGTTGCAAAGTTTATTCAGCAACAATCACCCATAATAATAATTTAAAGGGGCACTGTGATACCGACAACAAGAGAAGGTAGGTTATGAGTAATCCCAATAACGTATCGCTGAATATTAACCATAAGCTTGAGTTCATCGACGGCCACGCGCTTAATATTCCAACCCTTAGTATTTTAACTGAGGACGGCGACATTCATCCTAGTGCTCCTGCACCTGACATTTCTAAACAAACCGCTATTAAATTATACGAAACCATGCGTTTTATTCGTTTATTGGATGAGCGTATGCAGGGTGCTCAACGCCAAGGCCGTGTTAGCTTTTACATGCAGTGTTTAGGTGAAGAGGCTGCCGTAACAGCCTCTGCGGCAGCCCTTGATCAAGATGATATGATTATGGCGCAATACCGTGAGCAAGCGGCGTTGCATTACCGTGGTTTTACGCTTGACCAATTTATGAATCAGATGTTTTCTAACGAATTAGATCTTGGTAAAGGCCGTCAAATGCCGATCCATTACGGTTCTAAAGCACTTAACTACATGACAATTTCATCGCCATTAGGAACTCAAATTCCACAGGCCACCGGTTACGCATACGGTCAAAAAGTAAAACATATCGATGCTAAAACAGGTGAACTAGCAAGCACTATTGATAACGTCACCATTTGTTATTTTGGTGAAGGTGCCGCTTCAGAAGGTGATTTTCACGCAGGTCTTAACATGGCTGCAGTGCACAAGGCACCGGTTATCTTTTTTGCACGTAACAATGGTTATGCTATTTCTACCCCAGCTGATGAACAATTTAAAGGTGATGGTATTGCATCGCGTGGCGTAGGGTATGGTATTAAAACCATACGTGTTGATGGCAGCGATGCACTCGCTGTTTATGCAGCAACTAAAAAAGCCCGAGAAATTGCAGCAACTCAAGGTGAACCTGTACTGATTGAATCGATAGCCTATCGTTTAGGGGCGCACTCAACATCAGATGATCCTAGTGGCTACCGTTCAAAAGACGAAGAAGCAAACTATAAAGCGTGCCCAATTGAGCGCTTTAGAAAATGGCTAGTGAAACAAAACTGGTTAGATGACGCAGAAGATATAAAAGCCAAAGAAACAATTCGTGATGATATTTTAGCGGCGCTTAAACGCGCTGAAGTAATTGATAAACCAGCCTTAGAAGAACTAATTTCTGATGTGTACGACACGCCAATTCCATCTTTACAACGCCAATATGATGAGCTTAAAACACACATAAAAGCTCATCCTGATGCCTATCCAACAACAGCAGGGAGAATTAAGTAATGGCTAAAATGAACATGCTACATGCAATTAATTCTGCTTTAGATATCACCATGAATGAACACCCTCAAGCGTGTATTTTTGGTGAGGACGTGGGTTATTTTGGTGGCGTTTTTAGAGCAACATCAGGCTTACAAGAAAAATACGGAAAGCACCGTGTATTCAACACGCCGCTTACAGAGCAAGGCATTCTAGGTTTTGCTAATGGCTTGGCTGCATTTGGTGCACCCGCGCTTGCAGAAATTCAATTTGCTGATTACATCTTTCCTGCGTTTGACCAAATAGTGAATGAATCGGCTAAGTTTCGTTACCGTAGTGGTAATGAATTCAACGTGGGTAATCTAACAATACGCACACCTTACGGCGGCGGTATTGCTGGTGGTTTGTATCACTCGCAATCGCCAGAAGCGTATTTTGCCCATACACCAGGGTTAAAAATTGTCGTGCCACGTAACCCTTATCAAGCTAAAGGCTTACTTCGCGCATGTATTAAAGACGATAACCCAGTGCTATTTTTTGAGCCAAAACGTTTATATCGTGCATCTACGGGTGAAGTGCCAGAAGAAGATTACAGCATTGAACTAGGTAAAGCTGAGGTAGTTCAAGAGGGCACTGACGTTACTTTATTGGCGTGGGGCGCACAAATGGAAATCGTAGAAGCAGCCGCTAAACAAGCCAGCGAGCAAGGTATTAGCTGTGAGGTGATTGACCTTCGCAGTATTTTACCGTGGGACGTTGAAGCGATTGCTAAGTCAGTGACAAAAACGGGTCGGCTTATTGTTAGTCATGAAGCACCTATTACTAATGGTTTTGGCGCCGAAATTGCGGCAACCATCGCTCAAGAGTGTTTCTTGCATTTAGAGTCACCTATTTTACGTGTCTGTGGTTTAGATACACCATACCCGCTGGCGCTTGAAAAAGAATATGTTCCAGATGCATTGAAAGTAATGGCCGCAATTAAACAATCAGTGAACTTTTAGGGGTTTCCATGGCTAAAGATTTTATATTACCCGACATTGGTGAAGGCATTGTTGAATGCGAAGTAGTCGAATGGCTGGTACAAGAAGGTGATACAGTAAAAGAAGATCAGCCTATTTGTGATGTGATGACAGACAAAGCCTTAGTGCAAATTCCTGCGGTACACGATGGGGTGATCACTAAGCTGCATTGCAAAAAAGGCGATATTGCTAAAGTGCATGCGCCGTTGTTTGCAATGGATGTTGCCGGGGAAGCACCCAGCGAAAAGACTGAAACATCATCGGCACCAACATCAACATCTACTCGTGAACACTTAGAAGATTTTATCTTACCCGATATTGGTGAAGGTATTGTTGAGTGTGAAATTGTAGAGTGGTTAGTAGCAGAAGGCGATGAGATTGAAGAAGACCAAGCTGTTTGTGATGTAATGACTGATAAAGCGTTGGTACAGATACCGGCTAAATATACCGGTACTGTACAAAAGCTATATTATCAAAAAGGTGAAATTGCCAAAGTACACAGCCCGTTGTTTCAAATGACCATAGCAGGTCAAGTTGCAAAAGAAGATGTTGATGTTAATCAAGCGGTCGTAAAAGCACAAAGCAATGCAACTACCGATGCACCGGTTAAACAAACACAACCACAAACTGCGATTGTTAACGAAAAAGCAGTTGCCTCACCTGCGGTTAGACGTAAAGCGCGAGAGCTTGATGTAGATTTAACTTGCGTACCAGGCAGTGGTAAAAATGGTCGTATTTATAAACAAGATATTGAAGCGTTTATAAAAAATGAAGTGCCATCTGGTATGGATACTTCTGAGCTTAACAAACCACAGACTACTGAGAGTAAAAAAACCAGCAGTACTGAACATACAGCGAGCACAGGTGGAACGCGAACAGAAGCGATTAAAGGTATTAAAGCGGCCATGGCAAAACAAATGGTAGCGTCGGTTTCTACTATTCCACATTTTACCTACAGTGATGAAATTGACTTAACTGATTTAATTGCACTTAGAACTGATCTGAAAGAGCAATATAAAGCTCAGGGCGTTAAGTTAACTATGATGCCATTCTTTATTAAGGCGTTATCGTTGGCTATGAGTCAATTTCCAGTACTTAACTCAAAAGTAAATGATGATTGTAGCGAAATTACTTACTATGACGATCATAACATTGGAGTTGCGGTAGATTCTAAAGTGGGTTTATTAGTGCCTAATATTAAAGCTTGTCAAACTAAAAGCATTGTAGAGGTTGCTAACAGTTTAACTCAGCTTACTGATTCTGCTCGCGAAGGGCGAGTTGCACCTGATGATTTAAAAGGTGGCACTATTAGCATTTCTAACATTGGTGCAATTGGCGGCACTATTGCAACGCCAATCATAAATAAGCCAGAAGTCGCGATTGTGGCACTTGGTAAATTACAGCACCTTCCACGCTTTGATCAGCATGGGCAGGTAGTTTCACGTGCAATTATGCAAGTAAGTTGGTCAGGTGATCACCGTGTAATTGATGGCGGCACGATAGCGCGCTTTAACAATTTATGGAAAGAATACTTAGAGCAACCAGCTAAAATGATGATGGCAATGCGCTAATCTTTTTCATTAAGTTTTTAATAAAAAAACCAGCAAATTAGCTGGTTTTTTATATCTTGAAAAGTAAATTAATAAAAGGTAAAGCGATTTAGCTGAAAAAATACAGTCCATAACCCACTAATAACGCCGGAACTGCGGTATATAGTGTGGCAATAATGGCCGCTTTGGGTGCCATAGCAATGGCAGGGAAAAGCGCATCGCCATCATTAGAAATGGCGTTCGCAGCTAAAGCACTAAACGGTATCGCGCCTTGAATGTATAACGTGGTGACAATGATTTGCGGTCCACAACCGGGTAAAAAGCCAATTAATACCGCAATAAACGGTGCTAAATAGGCAAAATTTAAAAACCATGTTTTTAAATCAAGGCCAAACACGGTAACCAGTAGTTCAAATAACACAAAGGAGGCAACCACCCACGCAGTTACAAAATGAGTATCTTGAAGTACTTTTGTTATTTTTGAAGGCGGACTGCATACATCATCTTCTGAGGTTACTTCTTTATAGCTTTCACCTTTTGATGATAGCGCCCACATAAACACCACAAATAGTGCCATTAAAGCACCAAAAAAGCTGACCGCATTTACTACATGATTGCCAAATTGGCTTAAATCAATATTAAATGCCAGTATAAAAGCAATCAATAATCCAGGAATAATAGCCATTAACCAAATAGGCTTGCTCAACTTTATTATTCTGGTTGGCAATACAGTCACCGGTTGTGTTTGCTTTTGATTGGTAGGGCATAAATAACCCGTTTTATGTAGTTTATTAACCAGTAAGCCTGCTAGCGTTCCAACGACTAAGCCTATGGCCATTATTGTTAACCCGTCAGTAGGGCGGGTAGCTAATAATAAAAACGCAGCATCACCCATAGTTGCTGTTAATACCGCGACAATAGCCCCAAAGCTTGCTTGTCCCTTGGTAAATTGAGTAACCACAATGATTGCACCACCACAGCCTGGCAGCATACCTAAAAAAGCAGCAAAGCTGACCTCTAACACAGGAGACTTAGCATTTAGATAACGAAGCTCTAGTTGGGGTAAATGATCAATCGCGTAGTAGTAAATAAATAAGGTAGCAGCAACAAACACACTGACTTGAAAAAAAGCATCACTGAGTGCAGTGATTGTTATAGTGCGTAAGCTGGGCAAGGCTAAACAGACTAAAATTAACAGTGGTAAAATTAGGCGTTTATTTTGATGAAAAACACGTTTTGCAGCTGGCGAAATAACTCCTAAATGTTCTGTTAAAAACATACAGTACGACCTAATTAAGAAACTAGATCGCACTGTACTATTTTATTAAATGATAATCAATATCATTTGAAGGGTTGGTTGAAAATGCTTATTTACGTTGAAACTCTGAGTTTTCATTCCAAGTAGGCCATTGAGTTTGCTGCGAAATATCAAAACCTACTTTATAAAATAATTGTAAATCTTGAACCGCACCTGATAAATCCCACTCATCGCGATATCTATCACAAGGCTGGTGGTAACAGCCACGCAGTACTAGGCTCATACGCTTGCGGTAATTAGCCGTTTCTTCATCAAACGCTTCTGAACCACCACCAGCATACATAGCAGGTACACCCATATTGGCAAAGGCAAAGTGATCAGAGCGGTAGTAACCACCTGAAGATGGCTTAGGGTCGCCCGATACTGTTCTGCCTTGCTCCTTTGCAGCAGTAGCTAATAGTTCATCCATTTGTGATTTACCAATACCTACAACACTAATATCTTTTACTTTACCTAATAGGTTTAAGCTATCCATATTAATATTTGCAACGGTTTTATTTGCTGGAATAACCGGGTTCGCGGCGTAATATTTTGAGCCAAGTAAACCTTGTTCTTCAGCGGTTACCGCTAAAAAGGTCATTGAACGGTCAGGGCGTTTACCTAGTTTAGTAAAGGCTTCAGCCACTTCGATCATACCGGCAGTACCTGTCGCATTATCATGGGCACCATTATAAATTTGATCGCCTTTACGATTTTTATCCGTTCCTAAATGATCCCAATGCGCAGAGTAAATAATATGCTCATCTGGCGTTTTACTACCCGGAAGAGTGGCAATAAAGTTATATGATACCGATTTTTTGATGGTATTTTTTACATTCACAGTGGCAGCTAAATCGCCCATATCTACATGGTAAGCGCCTTTAGCCGCTTCTGCTTTAGCAGTATCAAAATCAAGGCCTGCTTTAGTAAATAGCTCTTTTGCTACATCAACAGTAACCCAACCTTCAACAGCAACACGATCCATGTTGTTATTATCTTTTACAAAACCAAACTGCTCGCCACTCCACGAGTTCTCAACCACTGACCAAGGGTAAGACGCCGGTGCTGTTTCATGAATGATAATAGCGCCCGCTGCACCTTGACGGCTTGCTTCTTCGTATTTATAAGTCCAACGGCCATAGTAGGTCATGGCATCACCGGTAAATAAGTTTGGATCTTTAGTTGCAAAACCAGGATCGTTTACCAGCATCACGACGGTTTTACCCTTAACATCTAGGCCTTCGTAATCATTCCAGTTATATTCAGGTGCGTTAACACCGTAGCCGACAAATACCAGCTCTGAATTTTCAATCCCTTCTTGCGCACTTATACGGCTACTACCCATTACCATGTCTTTTTTGTATTGGTAGTCTTTACCGCCAATATTAAGCACCATGTCTGAGTCTGCTTCTAATGATACAAGCGGTACTTCTTGGAAAAAGCTATCACCGTTACCCGGTTCAAAACCCAATGCAGTAAATTCTTTTGTTAAGTAGTCAAGCGTAAGCTTTTCACCTTCAGATGAAGGAGCACGACCACCAAACTCATCAGAGGCTAACACTTTTACATGCTTAGCAATTTCATCGGCTTGAATGCTGTTATAGCCTTTCGCAACATCGTCAGAAGTGATACTTGTTGTTGCACAACCCGCTAGAATCGCTGTTGTGATTAAGGTCAAAGAAAAATAACGTTTCATATTGGCTCTTTTTTTGTTCTAAGTGGCCCTAGTATATGAACTTCTGTTAATTAGAACCAGTTTTTGCGGTAAACTGTCACGGATAAAAATGTACAGTAAAGGTAACAATGAAGCGTTTTACTCCCCCAGAACAATTTCAAGTAACGAGCCTAAACACAGGGGCATTTGCTCACTTACGTCAGCTGTTTAAAATTCATCAACAAACAGACTGGCCAGAACCTGCGTATTTTGCCCCGTACTTAAATGCCATAAACGCAAATAATCTCCCCATTCGTTTTATCGATGATGCCAAGGTTGACTTTGCTGAACGCTATTATGAACAAGTCATTTTTGAAACAGGGGAAGTCCCCACGCGCCAACAAAATTGGCATGATCTGTTTGGTGGTTTTATTTGGTGCTTATTTCCAAAAACAAAAGCCCTTATTAATCAGCGTCATGTTGATGAAATAGCGTTGCATGGATTAAAACAGCGTAGTAAACATCGTAACGCTTTAACCCTATTTGACGAATGCGGTGTGGTTTTAGCTATTAGTGAATCACAGTGGAAAGAGTGGTTAAGAGACCACCAATGGAAAACAGCGTTTATAGAGCATAGAGAGCTGTGGGGTAAAACCATAGCGCCATTTATGTTTGGCCATGCTAATTATGAAATGTTGACTAAGCCTTATATTGGGCTCACAGGCAAAGCCTTATTTGTAAGTGTGCCGGATGAAATATTTTGTAAAGATTTAGTAACGCAATACCAGTACCTAGATCAGCGACTTTATGAGATGATTAAAAACGATGATTGTTTAGCCGATAATAAACAGCTTTCACCCTTACCCTTATTAGGTGTTCCTGGTTGGTGTGAGGAGAATAACAATTCATCATTTTACGACAACACGGACTATTTTAGACCGAAACGAAGGACACGAAAATGATAGAAGTCACCGCGCTTAAAAAGAAGTTTAAGCTCACTAAAGATCATAAAAAAAATAAAACAGATGAAATAGACCCACGCGAAGATAAAGATTATTTTCACTCGGTTAAAAATGTCAGCTTTAGCTGTGCAAAAGGCGAAGTATTAGGGCTATTAGGGCCTAATGGCGCGGGTAAAACCACCACCTTAAGAATGATTTCAACCGCATTAAAACCGGATGATGGCAGTATTACTATTGCTGGAAATGACATAATTAAAAAGCCACTCATTGGGCGTAAATCTATCGGGTTTTTGTCTGGCTCTACTGGTTTATATGGCCGTCTAACGGTAAAAGAAAATATCGAATATTTTGCAAAGCTACATGGCATGAGCAAGCAAGCAATCAAGGCACGCTGTGAAGAGTTATTTACCTTACTCGATATGCATAAATTTATTGATAAGCGCGCTGAAAACTTATCAACCGGTATGAAACAAAAAGCCAATATAGCGCGTGCTGTAGTGCATCACCCAGATGTTGTTATTCTTGATGAGCCAACTACCGGGCTTGATATTATGACCACTCAAACAGTAATTAACTTTATTAAAGGCTTAAAAGCACAAGGAACTCCGGTTATTTTCTCAACGCACCATTTAGATGAAGTTGCACTTTTATGCGACCGTGTAGCGGTCATTAATGAAGGTATAAGTTGTTTTGATGGCACCCTCGCTGAATTTAAACAAGCGGGTAACAGCGAAGAATTAAACCAAGCGTTTATGAACATATTAACGGAGAAGCAAGATGTTTGAGGTATTTAAAAAGGAATTAACAGAGCTGTTACGCGATAAAAAAACCTTGTTGTTCGTGGTGGTATTTCCGATTGTGGTTTTTCCGTTGTTATTTGCTGTGGTTGCGTTTATCTCTTCGCAAGCCGCGCTTGATGCAGAGCAAAAAGTGAATACTTATGCGATTATCAATGGCGACTTTGCCCCAGAATTTACTGATAAAGTGTTTTATCATAAAAGCTTTGAGTTATATAAAGGCGATAAAACCTTCAATAGTGTTGAGGAGCTAAAAGCAGGCGTAACTGCTGGCGATATCGACATGGGCATATACTTACCAAGCGATGCAGTGCAAACATTAGATGATAAAAAGCAAAGTGAATGGCAAGTTGTATTTAATGATTCAAAATCAATTAACTTCTTATTTGAGCGTGTAAAAGAGCTTGCTAAAGAGTACAGCGATACACTTCAAGAAAGTAAACTATTAAGCTTTGGTATTGATAAAAGCGCACAACAATCTATTTTAAAGCCAATTAATGTGGTTAAAGTTGATACTGCAGACAAACGTGAAAACTTAGGTGAAAAAGTAGGTGGGTTTTTACCTTATTTACTTATCCCGTTAGTACTGATGGGGGCAACTTACCCAGCAATAGATTTAGGCGCTGGCGAAAAAGAACGTGGCACGTTAGAAACTTTACTACTTACGCCAATTACTCGTACAGAGCTAGTATTGGGTAAATTTATAACTCTACTCACTACTTCAATCGCATCAACTACTATCACCGTGATTAGTATGGGGTGTTGGATAGCATTAGCACTCGCATTTGCTGATCTAGAGTTTATTAAAGCCGCGTTTAGTACATTAGGTATTACAGACTTGCTGATGATTTTTGTATTGTTATTGCCAATTGCAGCTATTTTTTCTGCATTAGCATTGGCTATATCAATCTATGCACGTTCGTTTAAAGAAGCACAAAATTACATGACGCCATTAAGTATGGTGGTATTTTTCCCAATTATTATTTCCATAATGCCTAATATGGAACTGACCGCTAAAACAGCCTTTATTCCGGTTACTAACGTCGCCTTAGCGATTAAAGAAATTATTAAAGGCACCGTCGATTACACGCTGGTTGGATTGATATTTTTAGCTACGGCACTGATAGCCGGTGCGCTACTGGCATTTTGTGTTAAGTGGTTTAACCGCGAAGACGTGTTGTTTAGATAACCATTTTAATTGCAAAGTATTTAAAAAGGTCGCACAGCGACCTTTTTTTATAAATTATCATGATGAGAGAGTGCTATATGCTTAATCTAAGCTCTGTGTTTGAAAGTTACTAGATAAGCAATTAATAAAAAACCGCTGTATGAAAAATACATACAGCGGTTTTTTTATTTAACTTTAAGCTTATGCATTAAATTGATTTTTGATTGTTTCAATCGCGCTATCAATATCTATCATTAGCTTTTCGCCAGTGCGGCGGTTTTTAAGTTCTACCTTGTTTTCATCAAGGTTACGCTCACCAATTACAAGCGTGTAAGGCACACCAAGTAATTCCATGTCGTTAAACATAACACCAGGGCGCTCCTTACGGTCATCAAATAGCACATCTAAGCCTGCATCTTTTAAACCTTGGTATAGGTTATTAGCAATATCAGGAATACGATGCGATTTATGCATATTCATTGGCACAATTGCTAAATCGAAAGGCGCGATAGCTTTAGGCCATGTAATACCGTATTGGTCGTTATTTTGCTCAATAGCTGCAGCAACAATACGTGATACACCAATTCCATAACAACCCATAGTCATTATTTGGTTTTTACCTGATTCGCTCAGTACACCTGCTTTCATTGCTTCTGAGTACTTAGTACCTAGTTGGAAAATATGACCCACTTCAATACCGCGCTTGATTTGCAACGTGCCTTGACCACATGGGCTAGGATCGCCTTCTACGATATTACGGATATCAGCAACTTCGTAGTCTGTTACGTCGCGATCCCAGTTAATGCCACTAAAGTGCTCATCGTCTTTGTTGGCACCGGCTACAAAATCAGCCATTACATTCGCTGTTCTATCAACAATAATAGGCATGTTTAAGCCAATAGGCCCTAAAGACCCTGGTTTTGCGCCAATGGCAGCAACAATATCTGCCTCGGTTGCCATTTCTAGTGGAGAATCAACCAGTGGGTGTTTTTCAGCTTTAAGTTCATTTAGTTCATGATCACCACGCAGTACTAATGCAACAAGGCCGCGTACGCCGTCTTCATTAGGAGTGCCATAAACCACTAATGTTTTAACACCGCGATGGGGTTTTACACCATAGTGTTTTTTCAGCTCATTAATTGTTTTAGCATCAGGCGTTGGGAATGCTTTTAGCTCTTTGCTTGCTTGTGGGCGCGCTTCAGTTGGCGCTAGTGCTTCGGCTTTTTCAATATTAGCGGCATAGTCGCTGGCATCACTAAAAGCAATGGCATCTTCGCCAGATTCAGCGAGTACATGGAACTCATGCGATACACTACCGCCAATAGAGCCTGTATCTGCAATTACTGGGCGGTAATCTAAGCCTAAACGTTCAAAAATATTACAGTAGGCTTTGTGAATTACTTGATAAGTTGCATCTAAACATTCATCGGTTAAATGGAATGAATAGGCATCTTTCATAGTAAATTCACGGGCACGCATAACACCAAATCGTGGGCGACGCTCGTCACGTACTTTAGTTTGTACTTGGTACAAAGTAATTGGTAGTTGTTTGTAGCTGTTAATTTCTTTACGAACAAAATCGGTGATCACTTCTTCATGGGTAGGACCCATAGCAAATTCACGATTATGACGGTCGGTAAAGCGCATTAACTCAGGACCAAACTCACTCCAGCGGCCAGACTCTTCCCATAAATCAGCAGGCTGAATAACAGGCATAAGCATTTCAATTGCGCCGGCTTTATCCATTTCTTCGCGTACTATGTTTTCTACTTTTCTTAGCACACGTAAGCCAGAGGGAAGCCAAGTGTATAAACCCGAAGCGACGCGACGGATCATTCCGGCTCTAAGCATTAATTGATGCGAGACAATTTCCGCATCGGATGGCGTTTCTTTAAGTGTAGCGAGTATATATTGACTAGTACGCATGTTTTTTCCGAAATAGAGTGATATGTTCTTTTAATTAAGGCGCTCAGTTTACCAGCGGTTGCATTGACACTAAAGCGCTAAGTGATTTTTTATCGCATTTTATAGCCATAGCAGGGCTTTACAGTAGGTTTAACTAATTTCTATATCAGTAACGAGATGGTGAGAGTCAGTCACTTGCCAAGTAATATTGTATTCATACAAATTCATACCATAGCTTTGCATGCCTTGTTTTTGCTTTTTGTAGGCAGGGCGTGGATCTTGTTTTAGCACATTACTAATAAACGCTTGTAGCTCAGGGTAGTGTTGTTGCTTAGCAATAAAATCGAGCGCTTGCTCACTAAATTCAACACTCATTTGAGTTTCTGGACGCGTATCGGCAAATCCAGCGCTTGCATCCGGTAATGAGTCTGAATAGGGTAAATAAGGTTTTATATCTACAATGGGTGTGCCATCAAGTAAATCTATACCGGCGAGCAATAACGCTAACTGCCCATTCTTGTATTCAATTCCCTCTAACTTTACAGCGCTCATACCAATAGCATTTGGACGAAAAGTAGCACGGGTGGCAAATACGCCTTTGCGTTCGTTACCGCCTAAGCGAGGCGGGCGCACCATCGCTGAATAGCCTTTATCAGCAGTTTCATGAAAACGAAATAACAGCCAAATGTGGCTAAATTCATCTAAACCACGAACAAATTCTTCACGATTAAACTCTTTGGCAAAAATAAGTTTAGCTTTAGCTTCAGGCACTAAACGTGGCTGCCTAGGTATAGCAAATTTTTGTTTATACGGAGATTGAATATGGCCAATAGCCGAAATTTGATAATCGCTCATAATGCTCGGTTATAGAAAAAATAGAGCATTATTCTACCTGTTATTAACGTTGCTGGCATTAGCTTAATATAATCAGCATAAAGAAATTTTAGACTGATTGGTTTAAATGTGGAATAAAAAAGGGCAAGGCTAAACCTAGCCTTACCCTCACATTGCAATTATTGAGTTGTTATTAAAACATGTATTGAAATGATACTGACGCAACATCCATTTCTGGATCAATATCATCTTCTAATTCGTAACGCTCATACTCTAAACGCACTTGCATATTGGTTGTAAATGCATATTCAATACCTGCACCGTAAAATACGTCACCACCATCTTGAGATGCACTTATGCTGCCAACGGGTAGTTCTTGAGTAACGTCAGCATCCCATTCAAACCAACCACCTTTTGCATAAACAGAAAAGTCTTCAGTGATAGGTGCTGCAAACCGCGCGGCTAACGATACGCCATCAATTTCTGCTTTACTGTCTATATCACTCACTTCATCAAAGTTTTGATAAGCAAGCTCAAGGCTTAAATGTTCATTAAATTGAGTACCAATGTAACCTTTTAACATTTGCGCGTCGTCATCAAAATCGATGTCGTTTTCGCTATCCTCAAACTGAAATGAATATTGGCCATAACCAATACCGGTATAAATGCGTGGAGAGTCCATGTCGGTAACATCAGCCTGTGCCGCTGAATTAAAACCCAGTGTTGCTAAAGCAAGTGCAGAAAGAGAAAGTGTTTTAATCATTGTATAGCTCCTTTAAAAAATAATATCGATGTGTTCGACTTAATTTATCAAACATCAATTTACTAATTGCAGTGAGCGTGCCAAGTATTGCTTAGCCTAAAATTTGTACTTTAGTGGGTGTTTATTGAACTAACTTGGTGTGTTTAGTACGCAAAATATTCAGGCATTCAGCGTACTGTAAATGTATAAAAATTAAAAAATTGTAGCTTTTACAGGTTGTTGTAGTTTATACATACCTGCAAAAGGTACTAAGTTAAACTTTATCTAATAGGTTTTCTGTTTCTATGGCTATTTGTTTCATTTTAATTGCGTAGTTCTCAAGCTTTTTGTCTTCGTCAGTAACCGATTTAAATTCTGGCACTGCCACGGGGTAACCTGTTTCATCCATAGCAACAAAGCTAATAACACAGTGGTTGGTTTCAACTAGGTTTTGCGTTTTCGGATCGCCACAGCGAACCTGAATAAAAATTTGCATACTAGTTTTGCCGGTATGTGCAATTTTTGCCTCAACTTCTACAATTTGGCCCACTAAAATAGGGCGGCTAAACTTAACGCCTGCAACCGATACCGTTACACAGTAATGGCCGCTCCAGCCCGCAGCACAGGCATAACCCGCTTGGTCAATCCACTTCATGACCACACCGCCATGCACCTTACCACCAAAATTTACATCGGTTGGCTCTGCTAAAAAACGAAAAATTACACTCGACGACGCCATAACACACTCTCATTTATTCATATTACTTAACAGCATAGCGCAAAAAAGGGGCCGAAGCCCCTGCAATTTAGGATAAGTTTATAATTTCAATAGAAAGGATGTTACATATTAGGGTAGTTAGGGCCACCAGCACCTTCAGGTGTTACCCAGGTAATATTTTGGCTCGGATCTTTAATATCACAGGTTTTACAATGCACACAGTTTTGCGCGTTGATCACAAAGGTTTGCTCGCCTTCTACCTCTTGCACTTCGTAAACACCAGCAGGGCAGTAGCGCTGCGCGGGTTCATCAAATTTAACTAAGTTAACCTTAATCGGGATTGATGCATCTTTAAGGTGTAAATGACATGGCTGCGACTCTTCATGGTTAGTGTTAGATAAAAATACCGAAGAAAGCTTATCAAAACTGAGTTTGCCATCTGGCTTAGGGTAGTTAATTTTTTCAGCCTGGTCAGCGTCTTTTAAAGTTGCATGGTCAGGCACGTTATCTTTAAAGCTAAACGGTAGGGCACCCTTAAAAATGTTTTGATCAAGCGTATTGTATGCGCCGCCTGCAAATTTACCTAAGGTATGCATAGCAGGGCCAAAGTTGCGTGACTGATACAGCTCTTTATACGCCCATGACTTTTTAAACTCAGTAGTGTATTGAGTTAAATCAGTATTGGCTAAATCGTTTTGTAGGGCATTAAAAATAACTTCAGCGGCTATCATGCCTGATTTCATTGCCGTGTGGTTGCCTTTAATTTTTGCAAAGTTAAGCGTGCCTGCATCACAACCCACTAGCAAGCCACCCGGGAAGTGCATTTTGGGTAATGAATGCAAACCGCCTTTAGCAATAGCACGTGCACCGTAAGCAATGCGCTCACCCCCTTCAAGGGTGTTTTTAAATACCGGGTGATGTTTTAATCGTTGAAATTCATCAAATGGGCTTAAGTGTGGGTTAGAGTAATTTAAATCAACAATTAACCCCACAACCACTTGGTTGTTTTCGCTATGATACATAAAGGCGCCACCGCCAGTGTCGCCACTCAATGGCCAACCGGTTCCGTGTACAACTTTACCCAATTGATGTTTAGATTCATCAACTTGCCAAATTTCTTTAAAACCTAAACCATAATGCTGTGGTGAACATTCATCGTCTAAAGCAAACTGATTGATCAGCTGCTTACCTAAATGACCGCGACAGCCCTCAGCAAATACTGTGTACTTAGCGCGTAGCTCCATGCCTGGCATGTAACCGTCTTTTTCATTGCCATTTTTATCTACACCCATATCGCCAGTAATGATGCCTTTTACAACATCATCTTCAATAATGACTGAATGCGCACTAAAGCCAGGAAATATTTCTACTCCAAGGTTTTCTGCTTGCTCTGCCAACCAGCGACATACATTACCCATAGAAACAATGTAGTTATCGTTATTATGAAATGTATTAGGTGTAGCAAAGTGAGGAATTGAGGTTGCTTTATGTTCGTTGTTAAACCAGTAAATTTCATCATTTACCACTTTAGTCGACACAGGAGCGCCAAGCTCCTGCCAATTTGGCAGTAATTCGTCCAGTGCTTTGGTTTCAAAAACGGCACCTGATAATACATGTGCGCCAACTTCTGAGCCTTTTTCAACTACACATATCATGCACTCTTGTTGTTTTTCTTGTGCTTGCTGCGCGAGTTTAATTGCTGTTGAAAGCCCCGCAGGACCAGCCCCGACAACAACAACATCAAATTCCATGGTTTCGCGTTCAATCATAATAACCTCTTTATCTATGACGGACTCACCTTTGCTTTATTTGGCAAAAAGTAAGCTAAGCAACCCGTTTCTTTGTTATGCAAATTAAACGTTACAGGTTGTGAATAGTTTAAGGTTATTTTAGGTTGACGTTTACGTCAACAGGAAGTAGTCTGATTTCATAAAATAAATAGGTTGACGTATACGTTAGCTTATAGGTTTAAATAATTATGGAGTCCCTATGAAAGTTCTCGTACCAATAAAAAGAGTGATCGACTACAACGTAAAAGCTCGCGTTAAACCTGACAACAGCGGTGTTGATTTAACTAACGTAAAAATGGCCATGAACCCATTTTGTGAAATTGCGGTAGAAGAAGCGATTCGTTTAAAAGAAGCGGGTACTGCAACCGAAGTAGTTGTTGTTACTATTGGCGCTAAAGCATCTCAAGAACAATTACGCACAGCACTGGCTTTGGGCGCAGATAAAGCGATTCATGTTGAAACAGAAGAAAATTTAGAGTCTTTACATATAGCAAAATTGCTTGCCAAAGTAGTTGAACAAGAATCGCCTGAACTGGTTATTTTAGGAAAACAGTCAATCGATTCTGATAATAATCAAACAGGTCAAATGCTAGCGGCGCTGACTAACCGTGGTCAAGGTACGTTTGCTTCTAAAGTGGTTATTGAAAATGGCAAAGTAAATGTTACTCGTGAAGTTGATGGCGGTTTACAAACCGTTGCACTTAATTTACCCGCAATAGTCACCACCGATTTACGTTTAAATGAGCCTCGTTATGCGTCGCTACCTAATATTATGAAAGCCAAACGTAAGCCGTTAGAAGTTATTGCGGCTGATTCGCTAGGTGTAGATTTAGCCCCGCGTATTGAATTGGTCAGTGTAGAAGAGCCTGCAAAACGTAGCGGCGGGATTATTGTTGAAGATGTTGCACAGCTTGTAGAAAAACTTAAAACAGAGGCAAAGGTGATTTAAATGAAAACTCTTGTAATTGCAGAGCACGATAACGGTGCCTTAAAACCAGAAACCTCAAAAACGATTAATGCCGCTAAAAAATTAGGCTTTGACGTAGATGTATTATTAGCAGGCATAAACCTTGGCGCCATGAGTGAGTCACTCGCGAGCATTGAGGGTGTTGCGAATGTTTTACTTGCTGATAATGCAGTTTATGAGCATCAACTTGCTGAAAGCATGACAGATCTAGTGTTATCACTTGCAGATAGTTACAGCCATATTGTGGCAAGTGCAACTACTACAGGTAAAAACTTTATGCCGCGTGTTGCCGCATTATTAGATGTAGCGCAGATTTCAGAAATTATTGACGTAATTGACGCAGATACATTTAAGCGCCCAATTTACGCGGGTAATGCTATTGCAACGGTTAAATCGCTCGATAGTAAAAAAGTGATCACAGTACGTGCAAGTAGCTTTGATTTACAAGGCGAGCAAGCTCCAGCTAATGTAACCGCTGTAGATGCAGTCTCTGATTCACAGTTAAGCAGTTTTGTTAGTGTTGAACAAACTGAATCAGAGCGTCCAGAGCTAACGGCTGCAGATGTGGTTATTTCGGGTGGTCGTGGTATGCAAAATGGTGAAAATTTTGCATTATTAAATGGCATTGCCGATAAACTCGGTGCCGCTATTGGTGCATCACGTGCAGCGGTTGACGCGGGCTTTGTGCCTAACGATATGCAAGTAGGGCAAACAGGTAAAATTGTCGCGCCTAATTTATATATTGCTGTGGGTATTAGTGGTGCCATTCAGCATCTTGCGGGTATGAAAGATTCAAAAGTTATTGTTGCCATTAATAAAGACCCTGATGCGCCAATATTCCAAGTAGCTGATTACGGTTTAGTTGCTGACTTATTTGATGTTTTACCACAGTTAGAGCAAGCACTATAAAGGACAGCAATAAACCGCTCCTAAAGTAACAAATTCTGATTTAAAGCCGCAGTTTCATTATTGATTCTGCGGCTTTTTTAATTCAACAACTCCACTTATCTAAATTACTTGCGATTTAAGTTTTTTTACTACAAAGTGACAGCGTTGTCATTTGTAGAAATACAAATTATTAAATAGGAGCCAAAATGACAAGGTATAAAGCACTTGATGCTATGCGTGGGCTAACCATAGCGTTAATGATACTGGTAAACACTCCGGGATCGTGGTCCCATGTGTATGCCCCTTTACTTCATGCAGATTGGCATGGTTGTACCCCTACGGATGTAATTTTTCCGTTTTTTATGTTTATTATTGGCTCTGCGATGTTTTTTTCGTTCAAAAAAACTAACAGTGCAGCCAGTGCTAGCCAAGTATTAAGACTAGTTAAACGTGGAGCAATTATATTTGCCATTGGTCTAGCTTTAAATATTTATCCCTTTACTACCAATATTGAAAACTTGAGAATATTAGGTGTACTGCAACGTATAGGGATAGCCTATATTTTAGCGTCTATCTGTGTGTTGTTTTTAAATAGGCGAGGGGTGTTAACGCTATCGGTTATTATCTTAGTTGCTTATTGGTTATTACTGTTAAGCGTTGGCGCTGAAAACGCTTATACACTCGAACATAACCTAGTTAGAGCGGTTGATATTGCCGTACTAGGTGAGTCGCATTTATGGCAAGGCAAAGGGCTCGCATTTGATCCAGAAGGGCTGATCAGTACGTTACCCGCTGTGGTGAGTGTCTTATTTGGTTTTGAAGTAACGCGCCTGTTAACGAGCACAAGTTGCCAGTGGGCAAGTATTAAACGGCTGTTAGTTATTGGTGTAGTTGCAGTTGTTATTGGGCAATTAACCTCAATGGTGATGCCAATTAATAAATCGCTTTGGACTAGTAGCTTTGTTATTTACACATCCGGGATTGCTTGTATTGTGTTGGCATTTTTTGTTTGGCTTTGCGACATTGTTAAACCTGAGCGCCTTGTTAATCCATTAATTGTGTATGGGTCAAACCCACTGTTTATATATGTATTATCGGCTGTGTGGGTACTGAGCTATTCACTGATTAATATTGGCGAGCTAAACTTGGGGGATTGGATGTATCAGCAACTCGCCTTGGTTATGAGCGCTAAATTGGCATCGTTCACCTTTGCTTTATTGCATGTTATTGGCTTTTGGGTAATTTCGAATATGCTTTATAAACGAAAAATATTTATAAAGATTTAGTATTTATAACAATTTTCTTCCTTAAGCGGGAGGCAAATTGTTCAAGTATTTATGCACATTAATATATCAGACAATAAAAAACCAACCCGCGGGTTGGTTTTTTATTTAACGTTACAAAGCTTAGCTTAGTAAGTTGCGCTGCCTTTAGTACGAGGGAATGCAATAACATCACGTACGTTACCCATACCGGTAACATAAGCAACTAAACGCTCAAAACCTAAACCAAAGCCAGAGTGTGGCACGCTACCGTATTTACGTAGGTCGCGGTACCAGCTGTAGTCTTCTTTGTTTAAGCCCATCTCTTCAAGGCGTGCATCTAATACATCAAGACGCTCTTCACGTTGTGAACCACCAATGATCTCACCAATACCTGGTGCAACTACGTCCATAGCTGCAACAGTTTTGCCGTCTTCATTTTGACGCATGTAGAATGCTTTAATATCACGCGGGTAGTTTTTAATAACAACCGGTGCTTTAAAGTGTTCTTCAGCTAGGTAGCGTTCGTGCTCAGACTGTAAATCTACACCCCATTCAACGTCGTACTCAAATTTCTTGCCACACGCTTTTAAAATCTCTACAGCGTCGGTGTAGTCAACTTGGGCAAAGTCTTTTTCAACAAATTCTTCTAAACGGCTAATGGCTGTTTTTTCAACACGTAATGCGAAAAATTCCATGTCGTCACGGCGTTCTTCTAATACGGCTTTAAACACGTACTTAAGCATGTTTTCAGCAAGTTTTGCGATGTCTTCTAAATCAGCAAACGCAACTTCTGGCTCTACCATCCAAAATTCAGCAAGGTGACGTGAAGTATTAGAGTTTTCTGCACGGAACGTTGGGCCAAAGGTGTAAATTTTTGACATAGCTGAAGCGTACGTTTCACCATTAAGTTGGCCTGAAACCGTTAAAAAGGCTTCTTTACCAAAAAAGTCTTCGCTGTAATCAATCTCGCCTTTGTCCGTCATTGGCAGATTTTGCATATCAAGCGTTGATACACGGAACATCTCGCCTGCGCCTTCACAGTCACTTGCAGTAATAATTGGCGTGCTGATCCAGTAAAACCCTTGCTCATGGTAAAAGCGGTGGATTGCTTGTGCTAAACAGTTACGGACACGTGTTACTGCGCCAATCATATTAGTGCGAGGGCGAAGGTGAGCGTGTTCACGTAAATACTCAATGCTGTGGCGTTTAGCCGACATTGGGTAGGTGTCTGGGTTTTCAACCCAACCTAACACAGTTACTGAGTTAGCTTGAATTTCGAAAGATTGACCTTGTCCTGCTGATTGTACTAATACACCGGTAACCGACACAGAACAGCCTGCTGTTAAGCTTGTAACTTCATCATAATTATTCAGTGAATTAGGAACTACCGCTTGAATAGGATCAAAACACGAACCGTCATGAACGGCTAAAAATGATATTCCTGCTTTTGAATCGCGGCGTGTACGGATCCAGCCTTTAATGGTTACTTGGCTGTCTACCGCAACATTGCCTTTTAATAGCTCTGAAATCGCTAAATGGCTCATCTTCACTCCAATGATATAAGTTGCCTAACTATATAAATTAACTGTGCGTTACTCGTGCTATTTAGCATTTGAGGTCACTGCACTTGAACCTTGTATAATACCTAGTAAAGTAAAATAAAAAAACTGTTGTGGGCAACTCTTTAAAAGTTTTTAGTGGTACGTTGTTTTTTTAACCAATTTTTACAGTTAAATAACCACTATTACCATTTGTTGCTCTGAAATTTCATCAATTTGTGGCATTATTAGTAAATAAACCGAATTGACGTATTAATAAAAAATGGATGCTATGAAACAAGTTTTTATTTTACGAGGGCTACCAGGCAGTGGTAAGTCATATTATGCGCAAAATCTCGCCGAGGAACTTTCCGGTGCAGATGAAAGCCAATATTTTATTTGCTCAACAGATGATTACTTTGTTAACGAGCAGGGTGAGTATCATTTTGATAAGTTTAAATTATCGCAATATCATAATTTAAACTTGGCCCGTTTTATTAATGCCTTAGCACAAGGCATTGAACTGGTAATAGTGGATAACACCAATATTAAAAAGTGGGAATTTATTGCCTATTCACAAGCAGCCATTGCTTTAGGCTATCAGGTAAAAGAAGTGATTGTTGGCGAAGTGAAAGATAAATCAATGCAACACTTATACGCAAAACGCAATAGCCATAACATACCGTTAAAAACGATTAGTAAAATGGCTTACATGTTTGAGTGGTAATTATTAAATTTTAGCTAATACGTCTATATCAGAGTGTGTAATGGCATCTAAATGAGCGGTGATTTTTTCACTGCTCCAGTCCCACCATGCAATCGCTAGAAGTTTATTAATTGTCGCATCATCAAAACGCTTTTTTATCAATTTTGCAGGGTTACCGCCAACAATGCCATAGGCGGGCACATCAGACGTTACCACAGATTTACTTGCTATAATGGCACCATCACCGACTTTTACTCCTGGCATAATGGTGGCGTTGTAACCTATCCACACATCATTACCTATTTCAGTATCTCCCTTAAAAGGTAAATCACCTTGTTGAGGTGCAGATTTTTCCCAGCCATTACCAAATATAAAAAATGGATAAGTAGAAAAGCCGGAGGTTTGATGATTAGCCCCATTCATTATAAAAGTAACGTCTTTAGCTATCGCACAAAACTTACCGATTTGGGGTCTGTTTACCTATCAGGATTAAGATTTGTTCAACCTAAGGGCGATTAAATTGCGGCGCGAGGTTTGTAACCTAGTGGGCTAAGTAAAAACCGAGCAACAAAAAGTTAATTGTCCCTAGGCAGAACCCTACGGGCAGTGCGTGTTTGGCATTAATGCTGCGTTATCGCCTAATTATGTGGAAAAACCACACTACATAGGCTCCGCCTTGCCTAAAAACCAAACACACTACTGCAAATTTAATCTCGAAAGATAAACAGACCCCGTTCATCCCCGATAAAATCGAAATGGTAAAGTACATTTTTTTCAAAGTTTTCAGGGCCGTCAGGGTCGTCGTAATAGGTGTAATCACCAACATCTATATTCGCAGAGGTGATAAAGTTTTTTAAATAACCTACTTGAGGAAACCCTTCCATAGGTGATGGATTGTTTGGATTTGGTCCGTTCATAGTTTCCTCCAAAGTAGAATATATAAAGCGCTAGCTTTTAAATGCCGCCAGCGGATGAGAGGTACTAAGCGATACATGTACGTTATCACCAGGATTTACCACTACTTCATGACTCACCCGACTTGTAACCACAGTACCACAGGCTAGTTTTATGGCGCATAATCTGCTGCCGCCTTCAAAGCGTACCCAAATAACTTCGCCATTATTACCTACGCTGCTTTGTACTAATAATACATCATCGGGACGAAGTAACACCTCTACCTCACCGTGTTCACAGTCAACACCATGGGCGGGCACATTACCAATATCGGTAATTGCTTGGCCGTTATTCAGCGTTCCTTTTATAAAACTAGCTTCACCTAAAAAGCGTGCTACAAAGCGATTGTTGGGCATACTAAAGCATTGCTCAGGACTATCAATTTGCTGTATTTTTCCGCCTTTTAGCACGCCAACACGGTCACCCACCGAAAGTGCTTCTTCTTGGTCGTGCGTAACCCAAATAGCGGGTACGCCGGCTTCTTTAAGTGCATTTCGTATATCCCAACGTAGCATGTCTTTTAAAGCCGCGTCTAAGTTTGATAGTGGCTCATCAAGTAATACAAAGTCTGGCTGGTGGGCTAGGGTACGCGCTAATGCTACGCGCTGTTTTTGCCCGCCAGAAAGTGTCGCTGGTTTTTTATGTCTAAACGCATCTAAACCGAGTAGCTTTATCCAATGATCGGCAGGGCTTGTGTCTTTTAGTTTAAAACACACATTTTGCTCAACCGTTAAATGGGGAAACAGCGCAAAGTCTTGAAATACCATACCTACGCTGCGTTTTTCAGGGGCTACAGTATGCTTTGGTGTCGCTGTCCATTTAGCGACCTTAATTTCACCGTCGCTAATTGGTAAAAGCCCAGCTAGGGCTTGTAAAATAGTACTTTTACCACAACCTGTTGGACCAACAAGCATTAAAATTTCGCTTTCACCTAACGTGAAATTTAAGTCACTAACAACACGATTACTGCCATAATCTATAGACAACTGACTTACAGATAGCATTTAAATAAATCCTTAATGTTCAAACTGGTTGCGTTTCTCGCCAGACATCATAATAGCTAAAGCCGCCGCCGAAATCACCACCAACAATAACCCTGGTATTGCTGCGCGGCCAAAATAACCGGCTTCGTAAACACGCCATAAATACGTAGATAAGGTTTCAAAACCAGTTGGACCCAATAATAGTGTGGCTTCTAATTCACGCATCGACTCTAAAAAGACTAAAGCGGCACCTGCAATAATACCACGCATAGTCAGTGGTAAAGTAACACGTGTGAAAGCTTCACGCGGGCTTGCGCCTAATACCCGGGCTGATTTTACTAAGCTTGGATCGAGGTGCTCGGTGCTGGTACGCACAGAGCCAACCGCAAGTGGTAAAAAACGTAGCATATAAGCAATGATCAACAAGCCCAGTGTTTGATATAAAAAGGGTAGTTGTAAGCCGCCATACACAAGCGCTGTGCCCATAACAATCCCCGGAATACCAAAACCAAAGTAAGTAACGCGTTCCATCACTTTACCTGCTTTTCCTGTTAATGCCGCATGCGCCACAGGAATAGCCACAATAACTGTAACAATAGCTGCAATCGCTGAAGCGTAAGTAGAATGCCATGCAATACTAAAATCAAACGAACTAAAACCATCACGCATTAGCCAAAGTGTAAATACTGCTAGTGGTAAGCCAATAGCAAGTAACAAAATTGGTGCAAAGGTGGCAAACATCGCGCCTAATTGCCATTTTTTTGGGAATAAAATAAGGGGTTGGCCTTGGCGTTCAGACGCAGTTTTAATTTGCGATTCAATCATTAGTAAAAAGCCAACAATTACCATTAGCTGCATAGACAACATAGCCGCACGGCTCAGTTCAAAGGCGTTATATTCTACATAAATAACGCGAGTGAAAGTGTCTAAACGCATCATTGCCGGTGTACCAAAGTCAGATAGCGTATATAAGGCAACGAGTAACGAGCCCGCAGCAATACCATTTACAACACGGGGCAAAATAACTTTAAACACGCTTTGTGTCATCGACATACCCAATGTACGAGCTGCATTGACCATGCTCGCATCTAGGCTAAGTAGGGAGGAGCGGGTTGTCATCATTACAAACGGGAAGGTATACAGGGTCATTACAATGGCGGCGCCAGTTAAGCCATACATAGAAGGGGTTTCAAAACCAAGTAAGTTATGTATTTCACCACCAGGGCCAAATGCAGCATAAAGCGTAAATGCACCAATATAACTTGGTATAGCTAAAGGGGCGGCAAATACTACTAACCAAAACTTTTTAAATGGCAACTGCACATAAGCGCTAATAAACGCCAGTGGCACACCAATTAAAATTGAGCCTAATACAGTTAAGCCCATTAACGACAGAGTATTTCCTAAAATGGTTAAATTATGGCTATCAAAAAAAGAGCTTGCGTCACTGGCAAGCGTTATTAAAACAAAAATAGGAGTAAGGGTAACAAGCGCTGCAAGCAGCGCCATAGGATAAGATGGTGGTATTCGCATTATAAAACGCCGCTGCTGCGCATTAAGTCAATAGTTGGACGTAAGTCAGCCAACTGAGTTAAGTCTATTTTAGGTGGCGAAATACTGGTTAATTTAGGCAAGCCATCAGGTTGCTTTATGCCATTTACTAGCGGAATTTCATACGCTTCACTGGCTAAATAACTTTGTACTTCAACACTGAGTAAATAGCGCATAAAGTTAGTTGCTAGTGGGTCGTCAGATAACGATAAAATACCAGAGGCATTCACTAAACAACCGGCATCTTGCTGTGTAAATGCAAGATCAAGTTTAGCGTCGGGCTTACCAGACTTCAAACGTAACGTGTAGTAGTGATTAGCAAAACCAATATCTACTTCACCACGTTCAACGCCCATTACCACACCGAGTTCGCCAGCGTAAGTTTTTGAGCGTTTTTGCACTTTTTTAAGCCATTTAGCAGTTTTATCATCGCCTTCTAAAATTCGCATAGCGGTAACAAACGATTGAAAAGAAGCATAAGCGGGTGCCCAACCAATACTTAAATCACTGTCTGCAATTTCCATAATGCTTGTTGGAATTTGCTCTTTGGTTAAGCGCTCAGTATTAAAAGGCAAAGTACGTATACGACCAGTTACAGGTGCCCACTCATCATATCTAAACTGTGGCTGTAGCTGTGCGGATAAATCATTTGGCAATTGTTTAGCAAGGCCGGCATCGGTTACTAAACCAATAGCACCCGAGTCGACAGCCCAAAATAAGTCGGCACGTTTAACACCTGCCTTAGCTTCAGCAACAATCGTATTAGCCAATGCCGCAGTTGGGCCGCGTCGAATAGCAAGATCTAAATCTGGGTTCTTTTTTTGAATGGCTTGTAATACATTTTCGTATAAGCCACCTTCACCACGCCCTAAATAAAGGGTTAATGCGCCTTTAAGTTTAGGTAATGTATCTACCGACACGGGGTTGGCGATATCAGCGGCAAACGCACGTGAAAGCGATAGCGGCAAAGCACCCGCTACCCCTAACGCAGCTAAGCCTTGAATAAAGGTTCTGCGTTTCACTTAAAATACATCCTTACGTGATTTTTCAGCTTTTTCAATTAGCGTTTGTGCACGAGTTAACTTAGTTTGCATATCAACAACCACGTCACGTACTTGGTCTACAGTTTTATTAGTTGAAATAGCCTGCGGTAGCGTTACATTAAAGTCTTTTTCAAGTACTTCTACTAAGTTAGCGTCTTGCTCAATGAGTGTGCCTTCAACGCCTTCAAATAAATGCAGGTAAGTATCGTGAACTATACTAGTTGCTTCATCGTTTAAGCGTTCTGCGTATTTAGCGACCACTCGGTCTAATTTGTGTTTAATTTCATCAATGGTCGCGCTTTGCGTCATTTCTTTTGTTGCTGTGGCTGTAACGCTTTTTAATAACCCTTTTTGTTGAAACTGAGCCGCAAGCTTAACTGCGCCAAGGCCTTGCCATAATGCATTGTTCATTGCTTGTTGCTGCGTACGTACTTCTGACGTTGGCTTTTTGTTATCAATAGCCATTTTTATGCCATACAAACCTTGCCAAATAGAGGCATACACAGGGACATAATTTGTTTCTATGGCACTGTGAAATTTAACCGATTCCCAGTACTCAATTAAGTCATCAGTGTTAACTGCTTTAGCGCCTTTTTTCTCGTAATTGCTTACTAGGGTATCAACCTTTGAAACCATCCACTCAACGTCTTCGTTGTAGGTTTTTAAATTAGCTTGAAGGTGATTAACATGCTCACCAATTGGGCCATTAGCAAGTGCCGGTTGTGCAAAAATCGCAGAGGCGAGTAAAAAAGTTGCACTTAATGTCTTGGCAGGCTTAAGTAATATTTTCATAGCAAGTGAGTCCATAAATGTTATTGTAAATGATAGTCATTATCATATCCCTAAAGAACTTTCAGATCAACATACTAAATCAAGCCAAAGGACTAAATTTACTAAACTTTACAGAGGAATAATAACTAAATGGATATATCAATTAAATTTTAACTTTCGTGGCTAAAATAATTAACCATCTATACGTAATGTTTACCCTTTATAGCGTTATATATTGCATCACAAAGGTGTTTTATACTGGTATCGTCACTTATATATGGCGGCATTAGGTAAATTAGTTTACCAAAGGGTCGTATCCACACTCCTTGGCTAACAAAATAAGCCTGAACTTTAGCTACATCTACTATTCCTGCCTCATCTGTCAGCTCTACCACGCCAATGGCACCTAAAGTGCGAACATTTGCTACATCAGTAAGTGAGTTACACTGATGTAATTGCTGTAACGCTTGGTTTATTTCACAAATTCGCCGTTGCCAATTTTGTTCCAGCAACAAGTCTATACTGGCACACGCTACGGCGCAGGCGAGAGGATTACCCATAAATGTAGGTCCGTGCATCAAAACACCGGCTTCACCTTCGCTAATGCCTATTGCTATTTTGTCGGTCGTTAACGTGGCTGATAAAGTCATGCTGCCGCCGGTGAGTGCCTTGCCAATGCAAAGTATATCTGGCTGTACATTGGCGTGCTCTACAGCAAACATTGTACCGGTACGGCCAAAGCCCGTAGCAATTTCATCGCAAATGAGCAGTACATTGTATTGAGTACATAACTTGCGCACACAGGCTAAATAATCAGGGTGATAAAAGTTCATTCCTCCTGCGTTTTGTACTATGGGTTCAATAATAAAGGCGGCAACGTGCTGGTGGTGATTTAAAAAATAGTGTTCTAGTTCATCCGACTCGGCTTGATTAAACTCGTCATTAAATTGGCTAACAGGTGCAGGTACAAATACATGCTCAGGTAAAAAGCCAGAGTACAAGCTATGCATAGAATTAACCGGATCGCACACACTCATGGCCGCAAAAGTATCGCCATGATAGCCCTTAAACGGAGTCATTAACTTTTGTTTAGTAGTAATACCTTGGCTTAACCAATACTGCAGTGCCATTTTAATCGCGACTTCAACACTTACCGAGCCACTGTCGGCTAAAAATACTTTGTTTAAATGTTCAGGCGTTATCGCTACTAGCTTTTTACAAAGCTCCACTGCGCTGTAATGGGTAATGCCGCCAAACATTACATGGCTCATTTTATTGATTTGCTCTGTCATCGCATGATTTAAAACGGGATGATTGTAGCCATGTATTGCGCTCCACCAAGAGGCCATACCATCAATGAGTTTTTCACCTGTTTCTAAGTAGATAAGGTTGTGATTGGCGTGTGTAACAGGGTAAACCGGAATTGGTTGAGTCATTGATGTATAAGGGTGCCAAATGTGATTTCGGTCAAAATCAAGGTCTATTGTTTGTTTTGTGTTCATATGTAAACTTTAACTAAGTGGAGTTCGTTGACAATGGTACGGCAATACGTATTCTAAGCCAATAACACCAAGAGCAAAAAATAAAAGAGAGTATTATGGAGCTTGCAACAGTTCGCCACGATTGGACCCATAGCGAGGTTAAAGCCTTATTTGAAATGCCGTTTAACGATCTGCTTTTTAAAGCCGCGACCGTACACCGTGCTAATTTTAATCCTAATCAGTTGCAAATTTCTACTTTACTATCAATAAAAACAGGTGCTTGCCCTGAAGATTGTAAATATTGCCCGCAGTCTGGTCATTATAAAACCGACCTAGAACGAGAGCGCCTGCTAGAAGTAGAAAAAGTGGTAGAGCAAGCACGCCTTGCAAAACAAAAAGGCGCCACCCGTTTTTGTATGGGCGCTGCGTGGTCAGATCCTAAAGATCGTGATATGCCGTACATTTCAAAAATGGTTAAAGAAGTAAAAGAGCTTGGCCTTGAAACCTGTATGACGTTGGGCAAGCTTACTAATGAAAAAGCCCATGCATTGAGTGATGCAGGGCTTGACTACTATAACCATAATTTAGATACCTCACCTGAATATTACGAACAAATTATATCTACCCGTACCTTTGCAGATAGACTAAACACTATCGATCATGTGCGTGATGCCGGTATGAAAGTTTGTTCTGGTGGTATTGTCGGTATGGGTGAGCAACCCAGCGATCGTTATGGGTTATTAATGCAATTGGCTAATTTGCCGCAGCAACCAGAAAGCGTCCCCATTAACATGCTAGTAAAAGTAAAAGGGACACCGCTTGAAAACGTAGACGACTTAGATCAGTTTGAGTTTATTCGTACTATTGCCACCGCGCGTATTATGATGCCGCACAGCTATGTGCGTTTATCGGCAGGGCGCAGCGCAATGAATGAGCAAATGCAATCGATGTGTTTTTTTGCCGGTGCTAATTCCATTTTTTATGGTGATAAACTCCTGACTACAGAAAACCCAGAAGCTGATGCCGATATGCAATTAATTAAAAAACTGGGTATGAACCCTGAAACGGCAGAAGACTATTCAGATGAAGCCGTTGCTGCGTCGTTATCTTCTAAAGTGGCCGATAAAGCCAGTTCAGAATTGTTTTATCCTGCTTAACATTGTGTATTGCTATGTCATTTGATTTTATAAATAGCCATTTACAAGCGCGCCAGCAAAGCGCGCTCAACCGCAAGCGTTATGTTATTGAGCAAGCCAGTGCGCGTGAAATTATAGTTGATAATAAACGCTATCTTAACTTTGCCAGTAACGACTACCTAGGCTTTGCCGATGAGCCCACTTTGTTTGAAGGCATGCAGAGCTTAGGAAGTCATAGCTCTGCTTTAGTTACTGGCTATCAAGGTGCGCAGAAACAGCTCGAAAAATACTTATGTGCTCAGTTGGGCTATAACAATGCCATGCTGTTTAATTCGGGCTTTAGTGCTAATAGCAGTGTTATAAAAGCGCTATTTCAAGATAAAGCCATTGCTCAACAAAGTGCGATTTTTCAGGATAAACTTAATCATGCGAGCTTAATCGACGGCGCATTGCATGCAAACGCAGCACTTGTGCGCTTTAACCATAACGACATGAATCATTTACGTTCACGGCTCGAAAAGTCCAATGCTAAGTATAAACTGATCGTGAGTGAGGGTGTATTCTCAATGGATGGCGACCAAGCACCATTAATTGAGTTACTTAGTTTAGCTAAAGCACATAACGCCTGGTTAATGATAGACGATGCGCATGGCTTTGGCGTACTGGGAAAATCGGGTTTGGGAAGCTGTGAGCCACTTATAGCGGCAGATAATTTACCAGATATTTTAGTGATCACCTTTGGTAAAGCGGTGGCAAGTAGCGGGGCGTGTGTATTAGGTTCAAGTGAATTTATTGATTACATGCTGCAGTTTAACCGCGATTACACTTATTCGACCGCAATGTCGCCATTTATTGCTTCGCATACATTATCAAGAATTAAAACCATACGTGATGCAAATCACAAGCGAGCAAAATTAAACGCCAATATTGCTTTATTTAAACGTTTAGCCAATGAGCACAAAATTGCCTTAATGGATTCGACCACTGCCATTCAACCCTTAGTTTTAGGGTGTGCCGAACAGACTTTAAAAGCCTGTGAGCAGCTCAAACAACATGGGATTTGGCTAACCGCTATTCGTCCGCCCACGGTGCAGCATAATACATCAAGGCTACGCGTTACCTTAACCGCCGCCCATACCGAGCAAGACATAACAACATTGGTAAATTGTTTAAAAAAGGCCATTGCATGACAAGCGCACAAGCTACAAATACGAACTCGTGTATAAAGTCACCGTTAGCTTGTTTAGCTGTTAGTAGTTTAAAGCAGGTAACGCAACGCAAGTTTTCAACGGCGGCAAACCAATATGTAGCCCATGCGCATGTGCAAAAACAAGCAGCAATCGATTTAATTAAACTCATTAAGCTTGATGCGAGCACAAAGCACAAACACTGTATTGATTTAGGCGCGGGGCCGTTAGTGAATACCCAAGCGTTACAAGGAATATACAAACAGGTAATTGCCATGGATTTAAGCCTCAACATGCTTAAAAATAGTGCAGTAAACGCACCGCGTATTTGCGCCGACATGGATAATTTGCCATTACAACAAAATAGTATTGATGTGGTATTTAGTAATTTTGCAATGCAATGGTCGGCTAATTTTGAAATGCTAATGTATTCATTACATTCAGCTTTAAAGCCCGGTGGGCAGGCGTACATAAGTACGGTGGTAGAAGGCTCACTACATGAAATAAAAACGGCGTTTGCCGCGCTCGATTCGCATAGCCACATTAATAACTTTTTAAGTAGCGATAATATAAACCAATCGGTCAAAAAGGCAGGGTTTATTGTTAATAACGCGACAAAGGTTATTTTTACCGATGAGTTTACCAGCCCGCTTAAAGCGATTAGCTCAATTAAAGCCATTGGTGCAACGTCGCAAAATAAAGCAACGCAGCGCCCTGGTTTATTAACTAAATCGGCGCTACAAAAAGTATGTGCGGCGTATCCGCTTGTAAACAACCAAGCCCATGTATCTTACCATGTGGTATTGTTATCATTAGAAAAAGCAAAAATTTAAAGGTAAGGCAATGCAGCAATTTTTTATTACCGGTACCGATACCGACGCTGGTAAAACCCACGTAACTAGTTTGCTATTAAAGTTACTCGCCCAACATAAGCAGCGTGCAATAGGTTTTAAACCTATTGCATCAGGGTGTGAACTTGCGTTTGATCAGCTCGTTAATGCCGATGCTTTAATGCTAATGAAAAGCGCGACTGTGAGTGCTAAATACGACATTATTAATCCGTTTGCTTTTGAGCCCGCCATAGCTCCGCACATTGCAGCAGAGCAAGTGAGAGTAACCCTAAGCGTTGAAAAGCTACGTACCGCTTATAAAAATGTGAAGCAACAAGGTGCAGACTACCTGCTAACAGAAGGTGCGGGCGGCTGGGCATTGCCAATTAATAATAACGAATATTTATATGACTGGGTAAAAGCAGAGCAACTACCCGTAATATTAGTGGTAGGGATGAAACTTGGCTGTATTAATCATGCTTTACTCACTGCAGCCCATATGCAAAGTATGGGTGTTAATTGCATTGGCTGGATTGCTAACCAAGTTGATGCCACTATGGATGAATACCAAGCAAACTTAGATTCACTTAAAGCACGCTTACCTTTTCCAATGCTTGCTATAAGCCCCTATACCGAGCAAACCCCTAAATTACAAATTTATAAAACCCTGCTTGAAAAATTATTACTAAATCCATAAATAACCCTTGTGTTGTGACATAGTTTGTCACAGAATGGCGCTGACGTTATGACATAGTGTGTCATAACGCAGTGATTGCTATAGCCGATCAACAAAAAGAAATCGCTCAGCAATAAATGTTATTTTTGGAGACCATGTATGAAACGTGTATTTTTGTTTTTATTAACTAACTTAGCGGTTATGTTGGTATTAGGTGTTGTGCTTTCAATAATAATGAGTGCGCTGGGCTTAAGCCATCGTAGCTTAGGTGGTATTTTATTAATAGCTGCTGTATTTGGTTTTGGTGGGTCGTTTATTTCGTTATTTATGTCGAAATGGATCGCCAAAAAATCAACCGGTGCGCAAGTGATCACCCAACCTCGTACCGAAACCGAACAATGGCTGGTAAGCACTGTGGCTGCTCAAGCTAAAAAAGCCGGTATTAACATGCCAGAAGTGGCTATTTACGACAGCCCAGAAATGAACGCCTTTGCAACCGGCCCGAGTAAAAATAACTCGCTGGTGGCGGTAAGTACGGGTTTATTACACAACATGACCCAAGATCAAGCCGAGGCAGTGCTTGCGCACGAAGTATCGCACGTGGCTAATGGCGACATGGTAACGCTAACGCTTATTCAAGGCGTGGTTAATACCTTTGTTATTTTTGCCGCAAAAGTACTGGCGGGAATTGTAGATAATTTTATAAATAGCGATGAAGAAGAGGGCGGCAGCAGCTGGACTTACTTCTTATTTGATATGTTATTCCAAGTATTATTTGGTGTATTAGCCAGTGTGGTGGTTGCTCATTACAGCCGCAAACGTGAATTTGCAGCCGACAACGGTGCAGCTCAGTTGGTAGGCGCAGATAAAATGCGTTCAGCCCTTGAGCGATTAAAGCAAAACCACCCATCGCAATTAGAAGGCTCAATGATGGCCTTTGGTATAGCCAGTGGTAAAGGCATGGCTGAGTTGTTTTCATCTCACCCACCGCTTGATGCACGTATAGACGCACTACGTCGTTAAAAAAATTCAAGTTTTTCACAGTACTTGTAAACAAAAAGCCTGCATTTGCAGGCTTTTTTATGTTTAATAGTTTTTATTGTGATTGAATAATGTCTGTAATGCCCTCTGGCGAAAGTATTTCAATCCAGTAACCGTCAGGGTCTTTAATAAATGCAAGGCCCTTCATTGAGCCGCCATCTGGCTGTTTTACAAACTCCACATCGTATTTAGCAAAGCGCTCACAAGCAGCGTATACATCGGGCACGCTTATACCAATATGGCCAAAGCCTTTTGGTTCTTCATTACCACTGTGATAACCGGTAAAGCTGTCGTCGTTTTCAGTGCCCCAGTTATGGGTAAGCTCAATCAGCGCAGGGCGGCGAAACACCCACTGGGTTTTTTCTTTATCATCGCCTATAGGCATATCTTGCTCATAGCCTAAAAAGTACAAGGTAAACTCCATACCAGGAAAGTCGTACTTTCCTAACAGCTTCATACCTAATACGTTTTCATAAAATGCCAGCGACGGTTTTGGATCTTTAATACGCAACATAGTTTGTTGCATCACATAGCCCTCAGTGGCTTGTGCAATTTGCTCTGGAGATTCGTTATAGCTAGACATGAGATAATCCTTAATGAAATGACTGAAAACCTTAATGGATTTAAAAAGGCAGGGAATACGTACATCATAATAAACAGCAGCAAAAATTAAAACCATCGAGCTAAATTACCAGCCAGTGAGCTGAATGTTTTATAAGCGAAAAATGGCATATTTAGCTGTGCTGTTTATTTATACAGTAGTAGTGTTTTGTCTAATATTACTGATCTCCACCATTTTGGGGTATTTCTGCATTTATTAAGCATGAGCAGCAGTTAACTAGTTGTTTACAGGTGTTTATTTGAGGGCTAAGATAAATGCAATGTAATATATGGACATTTGTCGGTTTATAAAACGACAAATGTCGTAGACAAAGTTGTTATAAGCCCTGATAGGTTTGGCGTATGTTTAAATAATTCTGTTCATATCTATTTCACAGCCTGACTCTTTCATTTCTTTTGCTAATTTGAACTTCCATGCTCCAGCAGCATCAAAATTTTCGTAAACAACTCCACTAATATCGTTTGGTTTTTCGATATTCCCTTTAACTATTGCAGTTACGTTTTCTCTACCTAGTTTCCCTATGAAATACCCATGTTCAAAAATTACATTTTGACGAGCTCTTGGTGATAGCTCAGTTAACCCAGCCTTAGAGCCTTGATCACAGGGTGTATATAAAACAATGGCAAAACATACTTCACCAGCATACTTTTCAATTTTTTCAATTATCGTTTTACTTGAACTAGCTTGCTCATGCAATATTATTGGCTCAAGCCCTATTTGACTTACAAATCGAGCTAATTGTTCTTTTGCCAAATCATCATGACCATGAACAATAAACACCTTATTCTTCTGGGGTGTAATAGGCGTGTTGTAAACTGGATGCTCTTGAGGGAAAGGTTGCGACACTGCTTTAAATACCCCTGCAGCGGATGGATGCATAACTGGAGCGTTGTGAACTTGGGTATTTATAATGTTTGGTTGTTTTGTTGGGGAGGGAGCTACAGGAAAACTAGTGTTTTCTAACCTCATAGCAATCTGTAAACAATGCCTTTTTAATTCCTGATTCCTATTTTTGTTGTATGGGTGTAGTAAATGTTTATCGTCATCATCTTCAATTATATCACGAATTAATTTACCAACTAATTGATTAGATTCTAAATCCCATATAGCGCGCATTCTATTCGCTTTTGAGCCTGAACCAATTTCGTATTTATCTGAATAAAGCTCTATATCTACAGATTCTGCAATAAATTGCGCTAAAGAATTATTAGAAAAATCTAAAAAATAACCACTACTCATTTCAAAAAAAGTTTCTAGTTTTCTACGTTCTTTAGTGGTTAAATCAGACATTTTCGACCTTTATTAATTAAATCAGACAACTAGCTTCTTTCATTGGTTTATATTAACCTTGTAAAGGGCTTATAACAAGCCACTTAAGCAGGACAAAAAACAGTTGGCTTTTGCTCGTGCCTCGCTTATTTTAACCAACAATTTTTTGCCTCTTAGTGGGGCGTTATGCATTAAATTTGAGTTTGGTAAGTAAATGAAGTTAATCGAAGAAATTATCGAGTTGTTAAGCTCTGGAGAAAGCAACTTAAAAGTAGCATTGTTGAAAACAAAAGTACTTCTTCATCAGTTAGGTGAGAAAGAGCTTTTCGATTGGGTTGATAGTGAGCTCAGAGGATATGGAAATCGTGAGTCTGTCCCCTCCTATAGGAAACTGCATCTTACAGTTAAAGGCAATTTGAGTAATTCTGTATACAGATATCAGAATCAAACTCTGCCTTTGATGCACTTAGATGATGAAATACGTGAAAGGCTAGACACTAAATACTTGATGGACAGCATAGCTGTTATCGAGCAGTATTCAACTCAAGAAAATTTGCAGGTAAGTATCGCACCTGAGTTCTATCCACTCCTGTCTGAGGGTTTTGATACTAGCTATGGTGTAGAAACCGCTTGGGCTGTTCATTCTGCTGGTGCGATGACGCAAATATTGACAGAGGTTACGACTCGACTTTTAGATTTCGTTTTGGAATTGTCTGAAAAATTTCCAAATGAAATGGAGTTGAGTGATATGAAAACAAGAGCGAAAGAGGTTGGCGTGTCAGATTTATTTAACAATGCAGTTTTTGGTGATAATGCCACTATCGTAGTTGGTGATTCAAATACTCAAACTATTCGTAATACCGTAAACAAAAATGATATGGCTTCCTTAATCGAAGTCCTCAAACAAAATAAAGTTAGTGATGAGGATATAGAGTCACTTCAAGTTGCACTAGAAACCGATAAAGGTAGTGCGGAAGTAGAATCTGGTAACTTTGGTTCAGCCGTATCGGGCTGGATGGGCACAATGGTTTCTAAAGCAGCGTCAACACTATGGGATGTTAAGGTTGGTGCTGCTGGTAGTCTATTGGCTACAGCTATCGGCAAGTACTATGGGTTTTAATGCATAACAAACCATAGGGGTCAAATCTTGACTTCAGACATCAAATTCATGCGGGAACCTTATAAGTTGCTTTTAAAATAAAAAGCTAGTGGCTCACTAGCTAATTAATTTCTAAGTCAAATTAAGGAAAAGGATTATTTATGAAAGGTATTAATTATGAAAGGTATTAAACGTATTTGGTTTTGGTTTACGCTAGTTGTGTGCCCATTGTTAATTATTTTAGGTGTGGCTACCTTTGCACAGTTATTTGGGCAGTACATGTATTCTCAGCAATTTAGTTTCTCGTCACTATCAAGCTTTCAAATTGCGTTTATGGGGGGCGGAATTTGTGCGTTTTCTGTATTTTTAAGCACATTAAAAGAAGCAAAAATACGCTTTTTTGCAAAATGAGTTAGTTAATAGGGAAAATTGCTAAGTTTAACTCACTAAGGCTTGCTTGGTTTTAAACCTTTTTTAAAACGGGTGTAAAATTAACAGCTATTAAATGGATGATTCAAGGATGAACAAAGGATTATTAAAATCTTGGAATGACGATAAAGGCTTTGGCTTTATTAAATCAAGCACACTACAACACGATACCTTTATACACATTTCATCGCTAAAACATATGTGTCGTAAACCTAAAGTGGGTGACATTATCTATTTTGAGGTTGCGACTGAGCCTAACGGTAAAACTAAAGCTGTAAATTGCCGTATTGAGGGCGTACTCGCACAACCACACATAAAAGCTTCATCAAGGCCGGTTAGAATAAGTAAAACCTCAGGTAAGAACTCACCTTTAATGAAACTTATAACACTTGGTATTATTTTTAGTATTGGTTTTAGTGTGTATAAAACCGGTTTTTTAAATACCAAGCAAACACCAGTCGTAACTAATGCTAACTTAGAGTCATTTATGCCCGCGAGTTCAAGCTCACTTAATAAAACACCACCAACATTTCGTTGTGATGGCCGCCAACATTGTAGCCAAATGACCTCGTATGCAGAGGCATTATTTTTTATTCAACATTGCCCAAATACTAAAATGGACGGTGATAGAGATGGCGAGCCTTGTGAACGGCAGTTTGGAAATAGGTAGTTTTTATATTGGGGTTATTAATAAACTAAAAATTAGTTGATACCTGTTAAGTGGAATACGATTTTTAGTAATACAGTTATAAATAGCTGGTGGATTAAAGCCATTTATCATGGAGGTTGTTATGTTTAAAGTAATAATTGGATGTGCTGTTATATTTTCGTTTGTTTGTATGTTACTCGCCGCGGCGCCTTTTACGCCTGCAGTTTCAGGTTCATTTATTATGCTGTTATTCGCAGGGGCTATAGGTTACAAGGGCTATCTGCAATCAAGCTTAATACTACTGTTAATTAATACGCTGGCGGTTATTGGCAGCCCAGGTATAAATCTAGACAACACCCAAACATTACTGTTTTTACCAATATTATTTTTAATTTCATTTGGTGGTGTTTTATTAGGCGTAAGAAAGTTAACGAAATTGTAAAAGAAGATGCCGGAGGGATATATGATTATATTATGGAGCAGGTTAATAAATTATGAGTGATAGAGAAATTTGGGTCGCTATATTAATTATGTCATCTATTATTTCTGGGATCCTTTATGTAGTTTTTGGCCAAATGACCGTACGTAAATTAAGAAAAAACCCTAAAACAAAAGATATACTCGGTCTAGAGGTTATTAGTGGTTGGGATATTATAAATGTTGCTCAAGCATTCTCCTTGCCAAGGCGTTGGTTACTTAAAATTGAAAAAAGTAAGTTTTCTTTTATGTATGCGCACTCTTCGTTGTTATTTGAAAATACAACCAAATTCGATAGATTTCTTGGATGTATCTTTTATTGGTTATTAACACTTTCGGGTCTATTTGGCGCTTTACTCGTTGTACTTAACTTATTTGGCGTTTTTAGTTAATTGGTGTAAATATTGAATTGGCTAGTTATGTGACTAGCCAATTCAATTATCAACTTTATTACTACAAAAATGATTTAGCTTTACTCATTAAAGCGCTTCAAAAATGGCTGCTATGCCTTGCCCGCCACCAATACACATTGTGACTAGCCCATATTTGCCTTGAGTTCGTTTGAGTTCGTACAAGCATTTAGTTGATAAAATTGCACCCGTTGCGCCAACAGGGTGGCCTAAGGCAATTGCACCACCATTCGGGTTTACCTTATGGGCAGGAAAGTTTAATTCGTTTGTAACGCACAGTGCTTGTACTGCAAAGGCCTCGTTAGATTCAATCACATCTATATCGTCAAGTGTTAAACCCGTTTTTTCAAAAACCTGCTTTACTGCAGGAATAGGGCCGATACCCATTAAAGTAGGATCAACGCCGGCTCTGGCATAACCCACTAAACGAGCGAGCGGTTTTAAGCCCTGCTCATTAGCTTTTTGCTCTGACATAAGTACCAACATGGCTGCACCATCGTTTATACCGGATGAGCTTGCTGCGGTAACGGTTCCATCTTTTTTAAAGTAGGGCTTTAAAGTTGCAAGCTTATCGACTGTGGTATCGGCGCGAACATGTTCGTCGGTGTCAAAATGTGCGTCCCTTTACGTGATTTAATCTCGATAGGCACAATCTGCTGTTTAAAATGACCTGCAGCAATGGCTTTTGCAGCTTTATTATGGCTGTTTGCTGCGTACTCGTCTTGTTGCTGACGGCTAATTGAATATTTTTCTGCAATGTTTTCAGCTGTTATTCCCATCGGGTTATTATCCCATGGGTCTTGTAAGGTCGTGGTGAGCTCATCAACCATAGTGCTATTACCCATTTTTTGCCCCCAGCGGTTACTTTCGAGGGTGTAGGCAGAGCTACTCATGCTTTCTGCTCCGCCAGCAAGGGCTGCATCTACATCACCTAATTGAATTTGTTGTGCCGCTTGTATGATTGCTTCAAGCCCTGAACCACATAAGCGATTAAGCGTTACAGCGTGGCTGCTTATAGGTAACCCAGCATCTAGTCCAATAACCCTTGATAGGTAAGCGTCTTTTGGGCCGTTATGAATAACTTTGCCTACCACACATGAGCCAATTTGGTCAGGGGTAAGCTGAGATCGGTTTAGTGCTTCTTTTGCGCACAGAGTGCCAAGCTCAGCGGGGCTAAAATCTTTAAGGCTGCCACCAAAGCCACCAATTGCGGTACGAACCGCACTGAGTATTACTACGCTGTTGTTTGTATTTTGTGTCATTGCTGTTCTCTTATTATTTTTATAATCACTTTTGCTGAAATATGTTTAATAGACAAAGGAGATCAATACTTCTTCTAACATCAAAGCATAACTTTTAAATAAACTAAAGGCGAGGTTGGGTTGAGCTGTATGTGTTTTCTAATAAAGTAAAATAGGCGTGTGATAATTATATTTTTGTGTAAATTTATAAAATAGGGCTCTCATTATGAGAGCCCACGGGGATTTATAAATCAATCATTTCAATATTAACAACTACATTTTTAAAACCAGCATCTTCAAACTCTTTTTTTAATTTTTCTGCACTTGAGTAATCACTAGCTGAAACACTTCGCTTACTTCTTTGGTTAGTGACAAGTGGGGTTTCATCACCAAAATAAACGCTACCAGCAAATTGGCTTTGTGCATAAAAGTGGCCTGTTAGGGTTGTTTTTTTAGGTCTTAAAACATGACTTAAATAGTATTGCATTGTTGATAAGCTTGTTTGTTGTATCATCCAAGGCCAATCCCATTTTTTATTCTCACCTGGTATATAGCGGTGTTCCCATTGATACTCAATGCTCTTTTCTTGACCTGCCCAACGGCCTATTACAAAATTAGCAGTGTCATTAGGTCTGTTTTCAGGATGGCTTAATAAAGCATTGCCTCTCCAACGCATAAAGCCATTTATTGATAGATCGTAAGTAATATCAGCATCGAATGAATAAGGATACGATATTGATGATTTAAACAAATCGACCTTAGCATTAAGCTTTGTGAATGCTGGTACATTGGTTCTTGCCTGTACAACAACACGTTCAGCTTCTGAGCCGCCGTTACTTGTTCCCCATGCTTGCTCTGCTGCTATAGTAACCGATAACGAAGTGTCTGATCCGCCAGTAACTGAAGGGGATTTCCATGTATTGGATAATGTAACAGACTCAGAAATACTGTAGTCATTTGTTTTAGACCAATTAGTAGCAGCATCGTATTCAATGGTAACGACTGACATTTGAGCTGCTGACGTGTCATTCACTGCAGGGACTGTTAACGTTTTAATTAGTTCTTTGTCGGCAGCAACAATATCACCTGTTATTTTATATGATTCGTTATCCATCACATATTCAAAGTTAGATACGGTAATAGCTGATTTTTCATCACATCGATAACCATCACAGCTGCCCCCATTATAACCTTGTATTTTCCATCCAGAGCCTGCTTTAGATACCTCCATGTCATCACCCACATAGCTTGAGCGATTTCCACCAACCCACGCAAATCCCATTGTGTGAGCAAGGTATGAAAGGGGTTTTATAAAACTCTCTTTTTGATTTACTAAGTCCCATTCAATTTGGCTTTGACTGCCAGGGGATACTTTTACTGGACTTAATGTAGGAATTTCATTAATGGGATCGGTAGGGTAGCACCAAGAATTTGCAGCAGACCCTTGTTTTATTTCACCTGCGTAGCCAGAGCCCATAATAACCCAACCATCAGCTAATCCCGTTATTTGCCACTTACCCATTTTATTAATAAGCTCGTTTCTGTAGGTTTGCGCTTCGGCCTTTGTTATTAATCTATTATCAGCTGAGCATAATCCAGCGCCTAAGCTTTCATTTTTAAGTTGATCTGGATAAATTGCCGTTGTGTTGGCACTTACAAAACTAGTGTGTGACAAAAGCAATAGGGGTAATTATTTTTTTCATTAAGTTACATCCTTTAAAAAATTATATTTAAACTAGGCCCTAATTAAATAATCTAATTTTGGACCGATTTTGATTCTAAAGAACTCGCTAATTTTTTATAGAGACTTAAATGAAAGTTGGTTTTTCAAAAAAATTAGTTGCTTAAACATTACAAAAAATTAATAAAAGTATAAGTGATGAGGTATCTACATTTTGATCCCTTTAAGAGAATGCTCTAAAAAATCGATTAAGTAGCGTGTACTTTTTGGAATTAGTTTATTAGGCCATATCAGGTTTACATCTCGCTTAATGGGTGTGTACTGAGTTAATACCTCTACTAGGCTTTGGTCTTTTATATGCGGTAATAAACAATATTTTGGACCATAATAAACACCTCTTCCTTCAATAGCAGCTAATGCACACATTTCTATATCGTTAGAAATAAAGTTGGCTTGAGGTTTAAAAATTACCTGTTCACTTTTATTTGCTTTAAAGGACCAGTTTTCGAATGGCGAGCACGATATGTGGGGTAGTTTAGCTAAATCGTCAAAATTACTTGGTATGCCATATTGCTCAATTAAACTCGATGAACAAGCTAAAACAAAACTCATTTGGTTAATAACTTTACATATATTTTGTGAGCTATCTAGTTTTCCAATTCTAATGGCTAAATCAAACTCAGTGGCTTTTAAATCAAGGCGTTCATCCGATAGCATCATATGAATCTTAATATTTGGATAAAGTAATGTGAATTGATTTATAACGCCTGAGAAGTACACACTCTTTATAAAGTTTTGCGGCGCTATTAGTTTAATTTTACTCACTTTATTTTCACTGAAATTCTTAAAATTGCACAGCGTAGTTTGTAAACCTTCTACATGGGCTAGGCAGTGGCTATAAAAACTCTTTCCAGGCTCTGTTAACCGCAGCCTTCCTTTTTCACGATAAAACAACGCTAACGATAAGTCTTCTTCAAGTTTTTTTATTTTTCTTTGTAACGTGGGTAAAGGAATATTTAACTTTACTGACGCTTCATTAAATGTTTTGTAATGATTTACTTTTATAAAAAGCGCGATGATATCAAGCAAGGAAAATCTCCTGTATAAATTTAAGGTATGAAATTGTATTTAGTACTTAATAACTAGGTTAGGTTATAAAACTAGTTATTTAATTAAAGTACTCATTAGTCCCTTTTGTGGCAACAAAAAATTTACCTTTGAATTAAATCATCTAGTAACTTGTTTTAAGCTAGGATGTACTTGTATGGACACACTGGTAACTTAAGGTTCTTCAAATAACCCTTATTGATAATAAAAGCG